>JAEZIL010000134.1 GCA_023436685.1 Bacteroidota bacterium
GAATAGAAGTTTCCTAAACTTTAGATCCAAGTTCGATTCTTGGCGGGGCTACCAACGATAATGCCGCTCATTGAGTGGCATTTGTTTTATACCCCAACATCAATATCGAAGTTTACAGGGGTAAAGCTGTTCTTAATAGTTTACGTTCAACAAATCATCAGTAACCGACGCAATCCATTCTCATCTGGTGCACGGTGGAGGCAAGCAGGAACCTGACTTTCAGGATGATCAACCGCCAGCCGCCACATGTTGCCAAGGCCTAAACTTATGGGCTGTGCATCAGGCCAGGCTTGATAATGCAGATCAAAGAAATGTTCACTTAGGAACGATTCAAAACCGTCATCTGCTCCCCGGTATAGCTGCCTAAGCCTATCACGTATCTCTGGAACAAGCACTTTCTTTTCACCTTGTGCATTGGGCAATATCTCGCTTGGGGCACCATAATAAGTGCATAAAATGGTGTCGGTAGGAATGGGAGAGCGATCTACATGGAATGAATATACATCAGTTGGGAAAAACGGGTAAGTGTCATCCCGGTCATAGCACTTTATCACATTTACGATGGGTGAAGCGCCATGAGCGTTCAATATTTTCAAATCATTTAAAAGAATTTCACGAGCAAGCTGACCCTGTTTACTTAACCGAAGATCACAAATTTCCTTTTGTCCGATCTCTGTTATGTTTCCGGTTAGCACTACCTGTTTAACAATCTCGGAAAAATCACCTCGTAGAGTGCGGGTCCAGCAGATCGCATTAATATCTCCCTTAAATGGTGCAGAAACAAAATCTTCAAAATTTGTGACATACTGAATGTGTTTCATGGCGTGCGATGGATCTACCATATGTGGGTGAAATTCTTTACTGTGTATTTATTTTGTAAAGGTAAGTGACCAAAACAGAACTTATATGTTACACTGCTGCATAGCAGCAAGGTAAGCATCGAACAGAAGAGCCGCTTTATCTTTTCAAGAACGGTCTTAAATATATTCTGTTATAGTTATATTTGTGTAATGTGTTTGGGCGTCTCTTCTCGTCAATATCGGTACATCATCTAATGCGCAAAATTGTATGCATATCGTTTTTCATTGTTCTTAGTGCCGTATGCCATGCTCAGCCTGCCCGGCTACTGGTAGGTGTAGACGAGCGCATAGAATTGCTTACCACCGTCCAACTGCTATCAGGTTATAAATGGCTTACACAAGCAGATCTTACATACAAGAAAGAGATTCTGACAGCATTTGATAAGTATAAAGATCATGAAGCAGTAGCTTATTACCGTGCTATTTCCCCGCGCTTCTATGGTTATGAGCCGTTATTATTGCTATGCCACTACGAGTTGCCGGAGTTTAAGCAAACAGCAGCATTTACCGTGCAGGATTTTAAGGAGTTGAGGCTTGATAAATTAGGCGATACGTTGCAGGTTTTTATAAGCTTGTTGAAAGATTTTCATGTGTCCTCGGGTTTCCATAAGTTCTTTATAGCGCACAAGCCTTACTACGATAGTATTGCCATACCAATAAGACAGGAAGCGGAAAAATATGGATATGTTGATACCATAGAAGCTCATTTTGGTACAAGGAATGTAGGGTACCATGCTATTTTGTCGCCGCTGCAAATGGATGCAGGCTTCGGGCCAATGGTGGTTACAAAAGAAGGTAATGTTTTATATGCCATAACGGGGCCAGCTTACAATAGCGGCTTATTCCCAATATTTGATAAAGATGCGCTTTTCAAAGAATTGGTGATACATGAGTTTTGCCACTCATTTTGCAATACGCTTATTGATAGTTTCTATGATGAACTTGAAAAAGATTCATCTTTGCTGAAGCCCATACTGAAAAGCCAGCGTGAGCAAGGGTATGGAGAGTGGAAGACCTGTTTGTATGAACACCTTACGCGGGCTAATGAAATTGTGCTGAATGGAAAACTATATGGCGAAGCGATAGCCGAAGAAATATATAAAAAACAAGTGGAGGAGGATGAATGGATATACCTGGTTGGCCTATTGCCATTAATACGTGAATATAGCGCGCGTAGAGAGCAGTATGCCAATCAATATGCGCTTATGCCCAAGGTTGTTGCGTACTTCCATGAACAAAGAGAAAAGAATATTAAAGAGAATAAATAGTTATGATAGTCTGTAGCAGGGTAAACTCAGGTAGTTCCGATTTTCAGGAATTGATAAGGGCACTGGACAATTATTTGGCAGTAATAAACGGTACTGCAAATGATTTCTTTACCACGTTCAACAAAGTTGATAATATAAACCATGTAATAGTTGCGTATGACGGTGCCATCCCGGTAGGTTGTGGCGCTATAAAAGAATATGCAACAGATACGATGGAAGTAAAGCGGATGTTTGTACCTGTTGAAATGAGGGGAAAGGGTATAGCTTCCGCGGTTTTGCAGGAATTGGAAACATGGGCCAGAGAATTAAATTACAGGAGGACAATTTTAGAAACAAGCAAACAGCTAACGCCAGCCATTCAACTTTATAAAAAAAATGGGTATAATATAATATCCAACTATGGGCAGTATGAGGGTGTTACATCCAGCGTATGTTTCGAAAAGTTATTAACCTGAACAATAACTTATAGCTCCGTTCCCTTAGCGTCTATTTTTACTAAAATTGTTTCATTGCTCTTCTTTAGTTCTAGCTCATAATATTCCGGAGCAGAGTTATATACATTGGCTGCCATTAACTTCCACTCATTGTATTTGGTTGTAATAACGTTTTTTATAGGGTTGGGGAGGTCTGTCGTAGCTACTTCAGCCTTAGCTGGTTGTTGCATGTTGGTTTTGGATTGAAGTATAGCAGATTTATTTTGTGCAAACGATACTAATTTGAGTGAGGCCAGTAAAAGTAGCAGTGCGATTTTTTTCATGGAAAGTTTTTGGTAGATGTCATAAACGCGTGCCACTAGCGGTTAAATCATAAAAGGTTGGTTACAACAACCAACCCTTATGATTTTTACTCTGTATATATTCTCATAAATCGGCAGTCCCTTATTCATACTTCATAGCAGGATGACTAAGCAGCCTGCGCCAAAGCGCGAGTTGGCCTATCATGCTTGCTTCACGGTATATTTTAAAGCTTGTCAACTCATACCATGTCATCTTCATGCCGCCCATATCAAAAATGCTGTCCAGTTTATTGTCGTCCAAGGTCATCAATGCTTGGCGCGCAAAAGGCGTAATGGTTTTCCAATCCTGTATATAATCTTCGTTGCGGGGATAGGTCACGTCATCCTGAATCCCCTTATTGTCTTTGAATAGCTCTGCGCCTGTTTGCTTTAGATCCGGCTTTATATCAGAAGCCATTAAATAACGTTGAGCAACAAGGGCGCCGGTTAGCCATGCCATATGATTTGCTTTTGTATTTAACCGATTGTGCATATCCTGCTGAGACATTCCGTCAATAGCACGTTCCAGTAGTCCCGTTTGCAAATCGAACAAGGCAAGCAAGCCTTCTGTTCGCGTACTTGAAGTTTTGTTATCCATAAGATGTATTTATAGTGATGAAATTTTTCATAAACTTAAACCATCTGCTAAAAGCAACTGAGGTCAAAAGAGACAAAGCGAGGGCGTATTTGTGCCATTGTTGGCATACTATTTAGTTATCAGTTGTAAAACATTGAAATTGAAAAGAGTTTGGTTAAGCCTTGCTGCCTGTATTGTTGTATTGCATTCTTCGGCGCAGCTTGTTGAACCTGCAAAAAAACAGCAGGAAATGAATGTGGATATGCCCGATGAAACCGAGGAAACTGACTTGGTTGATGTAGGTGAGCTGCAATTGGAAACAGCGTTCCTGCATAATGGGTATGATACCGGCATGGCATCCAATATAGGGCAGCTTATGCTACGGTACGGTATTGCCCAACGTATTGAACTTAGGCTTTTGATAGAAGATGGCAGACAGCGCGACAGATATGTAGAAGAAACAGTACAAAGTACCTCTCCGTTAGCAATAGGTACAAAAGTCTCAATACTTAAAGACCACTCATGGCTACCCGATATGACTTTCGTGGGATACCTGAAGTTACCTATTACCTCGCGTACCAATCAGCAAAAGCCGTATTGGTCGCCAATATTACTGATGGCCTTTCAACATAAGTTTGGTGAAAAATGGAAGTTCGAATACAATCTTGGCGTGCAGCAAGAGGCCTTTAGTACCAAGTGGAACTACATAGGAAATGGTTCCCTGCATTATAAAATTGCTGATCCGTTAGAAGTGTTTATTGAATACTATGCGCAGTTTAAGAATGGGGAAGAGCCTGACCACAATCTAGGCGGCGGCCTAGCATACCAAATAGGCCAGTCTGTGGAGTTGTACCTGTCATCCGGCACAAGGATAATTTCCAGCGAGCGCAACCATTTTTATGCGGGTGGGGTCGCCTTCCGGCTACCTTAATGAAACCAGTGCTGGCAAGAAGTTTATGGTATATAGGTCAATAACCATGAATTTTTATGAATACGAACTACAAAGCAGAAGGAGAACAAGCAGCAGAAAAACATAGGAAAATTCAGGACCAGGTAGCAGTGGCAGATAAGCAACGGCCTAAAGAAGAAGTAAAGAGCGCTATGCAGGCAGGTGCAAGAAAATATCCCGAACCACCTGTAGCCAAACAACATTTAGAAAAGCCCGGTATTGAGGAAGATCTTGATTTTGAGCCAATGTATGATGCGCCTTACTATAAGGGATCTGAAAAGCTGAAAGACAAGGTATCTATTATAACCGGTGGCGATTCGGGCATAGGAAGATCTGTAGCTATTTTGTATGCAAGAGAAGGTGCCGATGTAGCCATAGTATACCTTAGCGAGCATGAAGATGCAGAGAAAACCAAACAACTGGTAGAAAAAGAAGGGCGTAAGTGCCTGCTGATACCCGGCGACGTATGTAACAGGCAGTTCTGCTTCGATGCAGTACAAAAAACCATAGATACATTTGGTAAGCTGGATATATTGGTAAATAATGCCGCATTCCAGCTGCATGTATCCAACTTTGAAGACCTTAGCGCAGAGCACTTTGATACTACATTGAAAACTAATTTATATGGGTATTACCATATGGCGCAAGCTGCTGTTCCACATATGAAACCAGGTAGTGCCATTGTTAATTCTGGTTCGGTTACCGGCCTCATGGGTAGTCCTTCCCTATTAGATTATTCACTTACAAAGGGAGGGATCCATGCTTTTACCCGTTCGCTGGGTACGCACCTGGTGCCTAAAGGATTACGCGTAAATGCAGTAGCGCCGGGCCCCGTATGGACACCACTTAATCCTGCTGATAAAGAGAAGAAAGACATAAAGGAATTTGGTGCTGATGTGCCGATGAAACGGCCTGCACAACCCGAAGAAATAGCACCCGCTTATGTATTTCTTGCATCTTCGCATTGCTCCAGTTATATAACAGGCGAGGTGTTGCCCATTATTGGAGGCTATTCAGGATAAACGAATAAAATATAAAGCAAAGCAAGGCAATTGCCTGGCTTTATTGCTAGACTTTTTTCGATCGCATAGCTTTTACATGCTGTAGCGTTTTGTCTTTAACCATTTTTTTATATTCAGGCGAATCAACTCCGTATAGCGCTATCTTGCCATTAGCATCTGCATGCACACCCCAACCGTAGCGTTTGGTAAGTGGTGAAGCCCGCAAGCAGGCCTGGCCCTTAGAGAAAAAAGCTGCACGGGCCGCATTTTTCTCAGCCTGGGTAATAGCATTTTTTTGTGCATATACTTCAAAAATCACGTCGTCCGATGTGTATTTATAAGGTTGGTGCGCTATCATATCAAACTGGTAGTTGGCCACTGTTTTCTTATCGTTTTTTTGCGGCGGTACTTCAGCAGCTGTAATGGGGCAGTCTTCGGCCACTTCTATAAAAGTATTGTGGTAGTTGGTAGTATGCAGTTTGTCTTCTGTTAGCATAGGATATTGTTGTACGGTAAAAATACACAGTTTTGATAATGTCGTATTCTGCCCCACACTATGACGTTTTTGCACCCTGACTTATAGCGATATCTGTAATACTTTTGTTTCATAAATCACAAACCGAGAACACACTATTATGAAAAAACTAAACATTATTTATTGGATCTTTACTGCACTGCTATGCGGCCTTATGCTATTTTCTGCAATTGGAGGGTTAGCAAATCCCGAGGAATCGAAAAAGTTCATGGTCGACCATCTGGGTTATCCGCACTATATAGAGGCTTTCCTGAGTATAGCTAAAATACTAGGTGTAATAGCTTTGCTGATACCGGGCTTCCCAAGGCTGAAAGAATGGGCCTATGCAGGTTTCTTTTTTGACCTTACAGGTGCTTTATATTCTACATTGTCGGTAGGCGATCCAGTATCCGGTGCTATTTTCTTTCTCGTATTCTATGTCTTTTTGTTTGGCTCCTACATTTATCATCACAAAAGGCTTCGATACCGTACACAAAATGCTTAACTCTATAAGTGTGCAGGCTATGGTAGAGGTTTTTAAGACAAATGTGCAGGAGCACGACCATGCAGCCGAATTGACTGCTTTATTCACCCGTTGCTATCCGGGACATCGCATCAATTTCGACCTTGAAGACTGCGACAGGGTATTGCGTATTGAAGGCAATACCTTTCATCCGGGGCACATTGTTTCAATGATGCATGAGCACGGTTACGAATGCAGCATTATGGAATAGTAGTACAAGTTTAAAACGCGTAAGGGAGGCTTTAGGCCTCCCTTACGCGTTATGGTCATTGTCATCTTTTTACGCTGTAACGTCTGCAACAAGTTGTCTCCATTCTTCCAGCTCAGGAATACCGGGCTTACGTTTACCAAAATACTGGATGATCATCTCTCCTTTGTTGTCAAATAGTTCAAGGGAGGTCACGATACCATCTACGCTAGGCTTTTTTACCATCCATGTGCTGGCAACATTCTCTTGCTTTAGGTGCAGGTTAAAATCAGGATCCAGAACATTGAACCAAGGGCCAGTTTCCAGCAATTTAGTTACAGTGCCGGTATGTATTTGTATGCAGCCACGGTTGCCCACAAAAGCCATAATTGGCACTTGCCTTTCCGAGGCTAATTGAAGCATTTTTATGCCAGCATGGTTGTCAACCTGCTTAGCATGTCCTTCAGGTGCCAGGCGAAGCGCTTGTGTACGTGTCAGCCTGTACTGGCGTGTAAGGCCATAAAATTCGTGGGTGTCTTTCATGTTCAGCCAGCCCTGTTGAAAAGCAGCTGCGTCTATTGCACTATCGGGCATCTCGGCAGGAGGTGCGTCGTAAGGCGAAGTACCCATTTCGCTAGTTTGCTCGGCCGCAGTATATTTTTTTACAAACGTATCGTAAGCTTCTTTATTGCTGTCTTCGGTAAGGTATATTTTATGTACTGCTTCACCGCTTTTGTCAAAAAACTGCAAGCTGTGCCTGTCGCCCTCTGTTACTGCAAAGCCAAAGCTCCAGTTCATCATAAATAAGCGAAGATCAATATCCGGGTCTAATACAAGTCCTACCATACCTTCGAACGATACATTGTTGTAAACACCCTTACGTTCGTGTACGGCATCGTCGTTGCGGGTAAGCGCCATTACCTTACCCATGCTGCTTATTTCTTTCAGCATTTCCTTAAAGTCGCCTTCAAGGCGGGTTACACCATCGCCTACACGCAGGGCTACCAATTGGCCTTCGCCTACCTGCATGTTTTTAGCTATATCCCTGATACGCAGTTTGGGATTTTCGGTTTTGATTGTCTCGTATTGTTGTTTTAAGCTCATTGTTGTTTCCATTTATTTGTAATTTATTTATTAGCTAAGTGATGCCGAAGGCATAATAATAGGATGACTATATGCCGAATGGTTAAAAATATGTATCGGGTAGTCAAATGCGGCACTGATAGTTTCGGTCTGCAGCACTTCTCCCGGTGTTCCAAAAGCCAGTGCTTCTCCGTTTTTCATCATCAATATCTTATCAGCATATTGTATAGCCAGGTTAAGGTCGTGTAGTACTGCTATTACACAATTACCGTCGTTGGCAAAATTGCGTGCCAGCGTTAGCATATTATGTTGATGCCGTATATCCAGGTTGTTGCTTGGCTCATCCATAAACAGGTATCTTGTGCCAAAGCTTGACGCTTGCCAAATTTGGGCAAACACACGTGCCAAATGCACTCTTTGCTGTTCGCCACCTGAAAGCGAGAGATAGTTTCTGTTTGCATAATGCGCTATGCCGGCTTTTTTCAAAGCTTGTTCCACTATGTCATGATCGCTGTTATGCGGGTGCTTCTTGAAGTGCGGGTACCTACCCATCATTACTACTTCACTTACAGTAAAGGGTAGTGTAAGTACCGTTTGTTGCTGTAGTACTGCGGTAAACTGAGCTAGTTCACTATGTTTCCATCCGGTTAATTCACGGTTTTGTATATGTACAGCTCCGTTGTGTTGCTGAAGGCTGCCGCTGGCAATCTTTAGTAAGGTAGATTTACCTGCACCGTTAGCACCGGCTATCACAACAATTTCACCTGGTTGTGCTTGTAGCGAAATATTTTTCACTATTTGTCTTTTACCTGCTGTATAGGTTATGTTTTTTACTTCTAGCATTTAAAAGAATTTTTTTGTTCGCTTCT
>JAEZIL010000205.1 GCA_023436685.1 Bacteroidota bacterium
GCCTGCTCCAGGTCTGAGTGGAAAGCCTTTACTTTCATGCCGGTACGCTGCAACTCTTTGTCCAGCTTTTTTACATGCTCTTTAGTAGATGCAAATATGATGGTGCTGGCGTAGTTGCCCTGCTTTAGTATATGCTTCAGCAGTTCAACTTTATGTTCATCGTGCACCATGTATGCCTGCTGGGTTATGCCTTCGGCAGGTTTCGATATAGCAAGGCTTATCTGCTCGGGGTTGTTCAGTATCTGGTTGGCCAGTGTGCGTATCTTAGGAGGCATTGTTGCTGAGAACAATAATGTTTGCCTGCTTTGTGGCAAATGGCTGATGATCTTTACTATATCGTCGTAAAAGCCCATATCCAGCATGCGGTCGGCTTCATCCAGCACCAGGTGTTCCAGCTCGTTCAGCTTTACAGCTCCCGATGCGAGGTGCGATATGAGGCGGCCGGGGGTAGCTATAATAATGTCAACCCCTTTAGCAATGGCGCGCTTCTGCTGTTCCCATATAGATCCGTCGCCTCCACCATATATGGGTATAGAGCTCACGCCTGTATAGTAAGAAAAACCCTCTATCTGCTGGTCTATCTGTTGCGCCAGTTCGCGCGTGGGGGCTAGTATTAACGTATTGATGCCTTTATATTTTGTCTGTAGTATTTTATCTATAATAGGCAATACGTAGGCTGCTGTTTTGCCTGTGCCTGTTTGCGCACAGGCTATCAGGTCGCGGTCGTTTAATATTATGGGGATGGCCTGCAACTGAATAGGCGTAGGTTGTTTATACCCCATTGTATCCAGGCCGTCCATCAGGTCGTGGTCGAAACCAAAATCGTCGAATGTCAAAATAATTTTTGTGCTTTACACCACTAAAGTATGAAATGTGGCGCAATGATACTATTTACCGGGCTCGTACCAACTCTTTGCTTTAGTTGCCTTCCATGGGTTAAATAGGTCGGGGCTAAAGGTGCGCAGGTTAGAATAGCCCAAATATTTTTCTTCCTGAAGCAATTTGCCTTCCTGGTAAAACTTTACATTGGTTTCCAGCCAGCTGGTGGGTAATTTTACATGGTCGGAAAAAATAATATCGGCGCGCCCGCCATAATACTCAATGCTACGGAGCATTACAAGCTTTTCTTTATCTATCCAAAGTTGATTTACCTTCTCAGTGGTATCATCTGCGCCCAGCACATATATAGGTTTACCCTGCCAAACGGTTTCGGTACCCTTGGCCAGGTTATAGTCGAACCATGCAAATTTCTTTTTAACGGTATCGAGCGGCATAAAGTACATATCGCCTATTAAAAACAAATAGTCTCCCCGATCGCGGTTGCCATATACGGCCTTGCCATCCTGGTATTTATATAATGTATCGTTGTGAAGCAGTACTATATTTCCACTGGTCACGTCACCTATATCCATCCTTTTATTACCCGGGTATTCTACAGCTTCAAACCAGTATTGCTTAGGTGTGGGTTCTCCTTTAGGGTATTGCTGTACCTCTTTTATATAACTTACCGACTTATGCCATTTACCGCCGTATTGCGCATACATTTTTTCCAAAATATCGTTACCTGTCAGTTTTTGTGCAGATACCTGAAGTGTAGATAAAGCAAAAAGAAAAATAAGTGTGATCCTCATAACAATAAGTGCTCTAGAATAAAAATAATGAATCTGATCGTAAGGCTACCCAATAAGACCAATAAAAAAAGCATACAGTTTGTTGCTGTATGCTTTTTTAAAGATTTTTAACAGTTACTGCAGTTCCTTCTTCAGGAACTTGCCTAAAGCTTTGCCTGCGGTAGCATAAGCCTCCTGCAAACGAACACCCGTATCGTAATTATTGCCTGTATATGTGCGGCCAGGGGCATTATCAACAGCTATTTTAGCCAAAACAATAGCAGGATTTTTCGATTCAACTATCAACGCAATCGCATCTATCTCCGCATTCTTTTTAGATACATATATATCGTAGCCGGGTTCCGTAAAAGTGGTTTTAAGGATAATAGTATATTGCTGGTCATGGCCTTCGCTCAATTCTATATCGCTGTATTTGGTAAATAGTTCTTCAAACTTTGGGGCAAACAGGTTTTTACGGTCGGCCTTCCATGCTTTTTCCCAATTATCGCCACGGCCGGCTTCTTTTTTATTGTATTCTTCTTTCTTCTGATTTACATAGTCCGACTCGTTATCGAACTTACCAACCGCCATGCGGTTGTAGTCGTATATCACATTCAGCTTGCTAACACCTTTTAGTACATCCAGTTTACCTTCAACAAGTTTTATTTTTTGGGCGTTCAGCTGCATAGAGGCAAATAAGCCGGCTGCCAGAAATAGAATACGTAATGCTTTCATGAATGAAAATTTTGTTTCAAATGTAATGATTAGGTGTATACCACACAATATTTTGCAATATTTAGTAAGAAATATCATTTATTTTGAATGGCTAAATTTCAAATACTTCAAAATTGACTTAAGAAGATATTTTTGCAAACACTTTGTTAGATAAGTAAAAGGAAGGAACAAGGAATGACCGAAAAAAACGAACATGCCGAACAGAGCTCCGTATTCATAGGCCAGATGTACGAAAGCTGGTTTTTAGATTACGCCAGCTATGTGATACTGGAACGTGCCGTACCGGCTATAGAAGACGGTATGAAACCTGTGCAGCGCCGCATACTGCATGCCATGAAAGAAATGGACGATGGCCGTTTTAATAAAATAGCCAACGTAATTGGCCAAACTATGCAATATCACCCCCATGGCGATGCTTCTATAGGGGATGCTATAATAAACATAGGTCAAAAGGACCTGATGATAGATACCCAGGGTAACTGGGGCGATGTGCGTACAGGCGATAGTGCAGCAGCGCCCCGTTATATAGAAGGGCGTCTGTCGAAATTTGCCCTTGAGGTAGCCTTTAATGGCAAAACCACAGAATGGCAGTTGAGCTACGATGGCCGTAAGAATGAGCCGGTAACATTGCCAATGAAGTTTCCGCTGCTGTTGGCGCAAGGTGCAGAAGGCATTGCGGTGGGGCTATCGACCAAAATATTGCCACACAACTTTTGCGAACTGCTGGAGTCGGCTATCAAACACCTGAAAGGGAAAAAATTTGAGCTATACCCCGACTTTAATACCGGGGGCATGGTAGATGTAAGCAACTATAATGATGGTGCACGTGGTGGTAAAGTGCGCGTACGTGCCCGTATCGAAGAAGTAGATAATAAGACACTTGCTATTAAAGATGTGCCTTACGGTATCACTACCACTCAACTGGTAGATAGTATATTAAAGGCCAATGATAATGGGAAGATCAAAATAAAAAGTGTAGTAGATAATACCGCTAAAGATGTAGAGCTGGCTGTGCAGCTTGCTCCCGGAGTATCTACCGATCAGGCAATAGATGCCTTGTATGCCTTTACCGATTGTGAAATATCTATATCGCCTAACGCATGTGTTATCATTAACGATAAGCCACATTTTGTTGGTGCCAGCGATCTGCTGAAATACTCTGTTAACCACACAAAAGACCTGCTGCTGCAAGAGCTGCAAATAAAGCTTGGCGAACTGGAAGCGGACTGGCACTACTCATCGCTTGAAAAGATATTTATAGAAAAACGCATTTACCGCGATATTGAAGAACAAACCACATGGGAGGGTGTGATTGAGGCAATAGATAAAGGCTTGAAGCCATATGTGAAAAAGCTGCGCCGGGCAGTGACACAGGAGGATATTGTGAAACTGACCGAGATACGCATTAAACGTATATCGAAGTACGACACCTTTAAGGCTGATGAACACATAAAAGGTGTAGAAGCAGAAATAGAAGAGGTGAAATTCAATATTGAGAACCTGACCGACTATGCAATAAAGTACTATGAAGGCCTACTTAAGAAGTACGGCAAAGGAAGGGAAAGAATGACAGAAATACGCCCGTTTGAGAATATACAGGCAAATGCTGTAGCTATTGCTAACAGCAAACTGTATGTGAACTATAAAGAAGGATTTATAGGTACAGGGTTAAAGAAGGATGAATTTGCTTTTGACTGTTCGGATATTGACAACATTATCGTTTTCAGGAAGGATGGGAAAATGGTAGTAACTAAGGTAGCCGAAAAAGTATTTGTTGGTAAAGACATCATATACCTGGCCGTGTTTCAAAAAGGTGATGAGCGTACAACCTATAATATGATATACCTTGATGGTAAAACAGGTATATCGTATGCAAAACGCTTCAATGTAACCGGCATTACCCGTGATAAGGAGTATGACCTGACAAAAGGCAACCCCAACAGTAAATGCCTGTATTTTACAGCAAATGCCAATGGAGAGGCTGAAGTAGTAGCTATCACACTATCGCCGGGCAGTAAGG
>JAEZIL010000238.1 GCA_023436685.1 Bacteroidota bacterium
GGCTGGCCTCTCTGTGCAGATCGTTGAAAAAGTAAAATTTCCAAGATTTGTGATTGGCGAGAGTCTTTTACCAAGATGTATGGAAGCCTTGGAGGAAGCGGATCTGCTGAGTGCAATTGAAGCAAGGGGTTTCCAGCAAAAAACAGGTGCTAAGTTCATTTGGGGAGATAAATTGTGCGATTTTAGGTTCTCGCAACAGTATACACCCGGGTGGGATTATGCATATCAGGTAAAACGAGCTGACTTTGATAAAGCTCTGGCTGACGCTTGTGAACAAAGAGGCATACCGGTATCGTATGAAACTGAAGTCATTGACATTAAATTTCGCGAAGATGGCTCATCTACCACTACAGTGAAATTGGCCGATGGAAGTACAGAAATTATTGAAGCAAAATTTATAGTTGACGGTAGTGGTTATGGCAGAGTTATACCCACTTTATTTGGTTTAAATAAGCCATCAACCCAGTATACCCGCAAGGCGCTATTTTCCCATATCAAAGACCCTCATCGCAACGAAACATTTGAGCCAGATCGTATTATAGTGTATGTGCATAACCCTGATACGTGGGTTTGGGTAATACCTTTTTCTGACGGCACAACTTCCGTAGGATATGTAGGAGATCCTAGTTTCTTTGATCAATATGATGTAGGAGACCTTACAAAACAGTATAAAAGCATCCTTTTTGCAGAACCTGACCTTCAAAAACGCTTTCGTGATTTTGAGCTAGTATGGCCGGAGCCACGTGTACTGCAAGGCTGGAGCGCAACAACAGACACTTTCTTTGGTAACGGCTTTGTGTTGACTGGCAATGTAACTGAATTTTTAGACCCAATATTTTCATCGGGTGTAACCCTGGCATCGGTTTCTGCGCAGAAAGCAGCACACTTGGTTATTAAACACCTGAAAGGAGAACAGGTAGACTGGCAAAAAGACTACACAAATTACATGCGTACCGGTGTAGATGTTTTCCGCACTTATGTAAACAGTTGGTACGATGGTACATTGTTCAATGTGTTTTTTGCTGAAAACAGAAACCCGGAGATAATGTCTCAAATATGTTCAGTACTTGCTGGTTATGTTTGGGATGAAACTAACCCATTTGTAAAAAACCACGAAAAAAATATCCGTACACTTAGCCGGTATCTTCAAGCTCAAAAATCAGATACTTAATAGCTGTGCCCATTATCTCGCATAAACTGCATATCGCTAACCGAACCATATTTCGGAACGGCAAGCCTATCCTAACAGAGAATGTAGATTCGGTAGACGATGCGTACAAATTACTAGGGTTTAATTACCCTAAATTTTTCAAAATGGACATCCTTAGCAAATGGGCATGGATAGCCTCTGAATGTCTATTGAAGGATGGTGATGAGCAACTAGACAATGGCATTGACAAAACAAGAATTGGTTTAGTACTAATGACAGCGCAAGGCTGCATTGATATAGATAAAAAATATCAGGATAGCATTTCTGAAATCCCTAGTCCTGGCCTTTTTGTTTACACCTTACCTAATATTATGCTTGGCGAAATTTGCATACGACATGGGTATAAAGGTGAACAATTATGTCTTTTAAATGACAGTTTTAACGAGTATGAATTAAACTTTTGGGCATCAGATTTGTTATATAATAGAGGTATGGTTGCCTGCATTGCAGGCTGGATAAACATACAAAACGATAAAGAAGATGTTGTATTATATTGGTTAACACCCAAAAAATAGCTAATGTGGAAATGTGGAAACATATTATCACTTGAAATAATAGGTTTCTCTATTTTTAATAATAATGAGTAAGCTGTGTTTAATAAAACCCTGGTATTTACAACCAGTACACCAAAGGCTTGAAGCGATACGCTACGTAGAAGCTACTCTTTCCTTAATTCCTTGCACAGGACCTAGTGGAGATTGCATTGATGAAAATAATGTTAGAAGTAGTAGCAATCTTTCTATAGGTAAGCCGGCAAATACTCCTATTTCAAATTGTTATTTTGATGGGGGTGGCTATCCTCATTAAGCTCACAACGTATAAGCTATGTATGAAACTATACCTGGTAAGTGAGGCTTAAATAATTAATAAAATTGCGTGCATAATTTTTTTAGCACAGTTAGTTACATTAATTTGAAAGAATGCCGCAACATATTTACGACTCGGGTATAATAGGCAACTGTAGCTACCTTGCCCACGTACAAAAGAATACAAATATCTCTTGGCTATGCTGGCCTCGTTTCGATAGCAGCTTTATATTTGGCAGCTTGCTGGACAAAAATAAGGGAGGTGAATTTTCTATATTACCAGAAGGCGAATTCCAATCTACCCAACGGTATATTGAAAACACAAACGTATTAACTACGGAAATTGAATGTACAGATGGTAAATATAGAGTAACTGATTTCGCCCCACGTTTTAAGCTGTATGATAGATATTTCCGCCCATTAATGATCATCCGTAAGATAGAGCCAATTGTGGGATACCCCAAAATAAAGATCACTTGCAAACCTGTAGGCGAATATGGGGCAAAACCACTAGATGCTATTCAAGCCAGTAACCATATTGACTTTATTGGCATTGAAAAAGTGTTAAGGCTTACTGCAAATGTTTCCATTAATTATATCCTGAATGAGAAATATTTTGTACTGAACGAAACAAAATATTTAGTACTTACTTATGGTTCGCCGCTAGAAGCTCCACTTATTACTACGTCTGAGGAATTCTTAATGCGAACAATAAGTTATTGGCGCCAATGGATTAAAAATACTGGCATTGGCAACATGTATCAGCAACAGGTAATACGTTCATCTCTAGCACTTAAAATACATCAATACGAAGATACTGGTGCTATTATTGCAGCAAGTACAACCAGCCTACCCGAATTTCCTGGGAGTGGCCGTACTTGGGATTATAGATTTTGTTGGTTACGCGATGCATATTATATTCTCAATGCATTCAACAATATAGGCCACTTTGAGGAAGCGGAACAATATTTTCATTACATAGCCAATCTGGATGTAAGTGAATCAGGGCGGTACAATCCACTTTATAAAATAACAGGAACTGCTGATTTTGAAGAAGTAATAGTAGATCTTGACGGATACCTTGGAAATAAACCTGTACGAGTTGGTAATCAAGCTGTAGAACATGTTCAAAATGATTCTTATGGTCAGGTTTTACTCTCTTTATTACCATTATATACTGATAGGCGTTTTATTTTTGAAGAAAGGCACGATTCATCAAAATGGATAGAAAACATCCTGAATAAGATTGAAAAAACAATAGATGAGGCAGATGCAGGTATATGGGAATTCAGGAATACAGTTCAGCATCATTGCTATACAAATCTTTTTCAATGGGCAGGATGTATGGCCGCTATAAAAATGGCGCGTCATATTGGCGATGAAAAGCTACTCCATCATGCAAAGAAATTGAGGGATAGAGCTATAGAAAAAATAGAAGCCTGCTACGATCCTAAACGAAAAGTATATACCCAGGCTATTGGTGTAAAAAGCCTGGATGCCAGCACACTTCAGCTTATAATGATGAATTATTTAGACCCTAACTCTCAACGTGCTAAGGACCATCTTACGGCTGTTGAAGCAGAGTTAAAAACAACTAATGGCCTATTTTACCGTTATCTACATGCTGATGACTTTGGCAAGCCAAAAACAACTTTTCTTATAACTGCTTTTTGGTATGTAGAAGCATTAGCTTGTGTAGGAAGGCTCGATGAAGCAATTGACAACTTCAACAGGCTAATGGAATATACAAATCATCTTGGCTTATTAAGCGAAGATGTTGATGCACATGACGGAAGTCAATGGGGCAACTTCCCTCAAGCCTACAGCCATGTAGGCTTGATGAATGCTGCTTATCGTATTGCTAAGAAGTTAGATAGGCCTGCATTTTTATAGCTTATGTTATTAAAGTTGTAAGCAGGTTCCTTACATCAACATACGAAGAAACAAAGAAGTTGGCTTCAGATATACTGTTGCCAACTTTTATTGTATATGCCCCCGCGGGCATATTTCTAAAAGTGTCTTCATCAGTATAATCATCCCCTATTGCCATAATAAAATCAAAATCCCCTCTCTCAAGCCACCGCTTTGCCGCTGTACCTTTATTTACTGAAAGACTTTTAATTTCAAGTACTTTATCCCCTTGCAGCATTTGCAAACCATGATCAGATATAACGTGTTTAACATCCTGCATCAACTCATTTGTTCTTAAGGTGCCTAAGCCCTCCTCCACTTTCCTGTAATGCCACACCAGCGAATAGCTTTTTTCTTCTATTGAAGACCCGGGAGTACGGCTTACGTACTTATCCATTATCTCATACACTGCACTTCTCCAGTCATTATTCAAATCTTTCCTGTTATGCCATTCTTTACCATAGTCTCTATACCATGCTCCATGCTCGGCAATGATGTCAAGCCTGACATTTCCCAGCCATGATTGTAAAGTTTGATAATCACGGCCACTGGTAAGTACTATTGTATTGCGTACATCATCAGCAAGCGCTTTCAATAGCGATATTAAGTCGCTATCTGGTACAGCAGCATTCACTTGATTTTTAAAAGGCACAAGCGTTCCATCATAGTCCAGGAAAATCAGGCGCCGGGTACTTACGTTATATACTTGTTTTATTTTTTCATAGGAGTCCGCCTTCAATAATTTAGTGGTAAGCGCTGCCTGTTTTTGCTTTGTTTCCTGCAGTTTATTTATAAAATTATTTACCCAATTAAAAACATTAAACCTTGAAACAGTCTGTTGCATTGATAGCATGCGCTTCTTCTGCTTTTCTTCTGGCATTGCTAAGGCGTAGCTAATTGTATCTGCATAGCTCCAGATATCATTTGGATTTACTATCAAAGCATCAGACAACTCCCTTGAAGCACCTGCAGTTTCACTTAGTATCAGAATCCCTTTATGATCTGTTTTACTGGCAACAAATTCTTTACTGACCAAGTTCATACCATCTCTAAGTGGTGTTACTAATGCTATATCAGCAGCCCTGTATAAGGCTGATATCAATTTCTCAGGAAAAGACCTGTAAAAATGCCTTACCGGCAACCAATCTAATTTGCCATATTTACCATTTATTTCACTTATCAATCTATTCATTTCCTCTTTTAGCTCTTTATACTTTGGCACGTTATCTCTAGACGGTACAACCAGTTGTAGCATTGTAACCTTACCCCTATGTTCAGGATATTTTTCTAAAAATATCTGGTAAGCCAGTAACCGCTGTATTATTCCTTTGCTGTAATCAAGCCGATCGATAGAGATGATTAATTTTTTATGATCGGCCAGCTTTTTAATTTTACGTTCGTGCTGCCGCACATCTTTATCTTCAGCTAGCTGGCTGTATTTTCTATAATCAATACCCATAGGGAAAGCATCAATAGTTACCAGTCTATTATCAACACGTAGTTCATTACTAATACCTTCCACATTAATAATACGGTTAGTAGAACTAAGAAAATGTCGAACATCATCGTAAGTATGAAATCCAATTACATCAGCACCTAACAGGCCTCTTAGCAACTCTTTTCGCCATGGCAACGCTCGGAACAATTCGAATGAAGGGAACGGGATGTGTTGAAAAAAACCTATGCTAACATCTGGTAAAACTTTCCGAACCATATCGGGTACCAGCATTAGTTGATAATCGTGCACCCATATCACATCATCATTGGTCGCAACAGACAAGATACTATCTGCAAACTTCTTGTTTACAGTGTGATAGTAATCCCAATATTCAGTATTATAAGTTATATAGCTAGGAAAATAATGGCATAACGGCCAAAGTATTTCATTAGAAAAACCTTCATAATAATTTACAATCTCTTTTTTTGAAAGAAAAATGGGGTGTAAATTTTGTTTATTAAGCTCTTCTATTACTGTCTGTTGCTCGCCAATAGCAATATCAGCACCCGGCCATCCTATCCATAAATTGTTGCTGTTTTTATATACACTTGATAACCCTGTAGCCAATCCACCCTCGCTGGGAATAAATGTTTTATTACCATTGATGTTTGAAATTTTTACAGGCAATCTGTTAGAAACTATAATTATCCTTCTATTCATAAGCTTATCTACAAAAACATTAATAAAAATATTACCGCAAGAGCTAGATGAAGACACTAACGAAGCTCTTTGAAGAAATTGTTGCGGAAACTGCAATTTACAAAATTGTAGCCAAGTGCTAATGAAGCCTAACCATATACTTCATAATGTATTGATTTCCTATCATACCCTAATTCTTGTATCCTTCTCTTGGCTTCATCGATCATTCCACGCCAACCGCAAAGCATAAAATCTATGCTAGGCTTGTCTCTGCATAACTCTTCATATACGGAATGCACGTATCCTTTTAATCCTGGCCAATCTTCTCTTGATAATGTTGGATAATAATGAAAACCAGTAAGCTCAGTTTCAAGCTTCCTCATCTCATCTTCATATAGCAAATCTTCTTGCTTGCGTGTACCAAATATCAGATGTAGGTTTTTATGCGGTTTGTTATAAATATTAATATAGTGTAGCATACTACGGAACGGAGCAATACCTGTTCCGGTACATATCATAATGATGTCTCTATCAATTTCAACTGGCAGGCCAAAAATACCATGCGGGCCACGAATTATCAGCTCGCTACCATCTTTTATTTCTTCAAAAAAATAATGTGTTGCTACACCACCCTCTACTAAAACTATTATCAGCTCTATCACATTACTGCCATCGGGCATAGAGGCTATGCTGTAGCTGCGCCAGCGTCTGTTCTTTTGTTCATGTATAGGCAGGTCAAGGGTTACAAACTGGCCTGGCTTAAATATAAAGGACTCTATATCGGGCAATTCTATCCAATACCTGCGCGTGTTAGGCGTAGCCTGCACCACCCTCTTTACTATTCCTCTTTGCCATTCAGGTACCATATACTAAAGTTAAGTAATAATGGCACCTTCTACTATAGTATCAGCTAGTCTATTGATTGTGCTTAGCCAGCCAATCTTTATAATTATTTACGTATCCACATCTTAATTTCAAGCGGAGATGCTGCACGAGCATAGCTTTCTTCCATAGGATACATGCGTATAAAAGCAAGAATGCTATCTGCAATTAATTGAATTACGCTACTTACAATTTCAGGATTGTATTTCAACATAATGTACTTTTCAGCTTGGGTTCGCTTAAAGTCTGCAACAAATCTTTTATCTGTTTTCTGCCTGCCTGATATTTTTCTAGCAAAGGAACTTATCAGGCCCTCATATTGCATACCTACAGATAAACCTATAGGCGAGGGATTACCAAATATTGACTTAGTAGGCCTCCTAGTAGCATCTTCATATACCTTCTTATATGTTCGAGCCATATCAACTGAATCTCTGCTGTACCTTTTTAGATCTGATAGTATATCCACATTCTGCAGTTGCACAGCATTGGCTGAATCATTAATCGACTGTGCAACAGCATATTCATTTATACAACAAAATAGTCCCGCACATACTAACCATTTATACATATATGTTAATTCTTGAGGGAATCAATTATCACGGTGTGTGGTTTAGCCAGCCACTCTTTAAAATTGCTTCGTATCCACATCTTCAATTCAAGATCGGTTGCTGTACGCGCATAGTCGTACGGCATTGGGTATGCATTCATAAAATTAGCCAGTGTATCCCCTCTTAGGTCTGTCAGCATAGTTACCAGTTCAGGGGTATATCTCGAATCAATAAACCGTTCTCCTTCCCAGTAATTAAAACTCTTTTGAAACCTATATATCTGTTTACTTCTTTTAGATACTTTTTCGGCTATCAGCGATACCGGGCTCATTATCGAAGTAGTCTTCTGCCTTGACAAAGTTCTGATATGGGTTTCTCTGCGGGCTATCGAATCTTTCTGGTACTTAGTTAAGCCCGGTCGTATAATTATATCCTGCAATTGGTAGCTCAGGGGTTCCATTTCCACTCGTGTGTTAGCTATATTAAGTGTGGGTGGCATAAGCTTTTGTAAGGTTTTATAACCTATAAAAGAGAAAATAAGCTGTTGCCCACTCTTTGCAGTAATGGTAAACTCTCCGTCCTGGTTAGTATAGGTTGATTGCTGGGTAACCGGATTAACTACAGTTACAGGATAAAGAGGCTCACCGGTTTGTTCATTTACAACTACGCCCTTTAATACCTGCGAGTTAGCCCAATTATGGCTGCAAAGCGCGATAAGCACCAATAGTACCTTGTTGAACAACCTCATAAATATAAAGATAGTTCCCTATCCTCATACCATGGTATTTGCCATCTGTTTTTACAATACTTTAAGAAAAACATACTTCTATACTCAATGCCATTGTTAAATAAAAGCGATTGAGTTACTTTGCTGAAAATTAATAGAAATGTCAAGTCCGTCGTTTTATCAACGCCTGCAAAAAGAACTGCAGGAAATAGAAGATGCTGGTTTATATAAAAAAGAAAGGGTTATCGAATCTGAGCAAGGCCCTGAAATCACTGTAAACGGCAAAACAGTATTAAACTTTTGTGCTAACAACTATCTAGGGCTTTCATCGCACCCAAAAGTATTGCAAGCTGCAAAAGCCACTATCGATAAACGCGGCTATGGCATGAGCTCTGTACGTTTTATTTGCGGCACACAAGATATTCATAAAGAATTGGAAGCTAAACTGTCTAAATTCTTAGGAACCGAAGACACGATTTTATATGTTGCCTGCTTCGATGCTAATGGCGGTGTATTTGAACCACTATTGGGCGAAAACGATGCTATCATTTCCGATGAATTGAACCACGCATCTATCATCGATGGCGTACGTTTAACAAAAAGCCGTCGTGCACGCTACAAGCACAACGACATGGCAGACCTTGAAGCACAACTGCAAGCTAATGCAGACGCACGTACACGCATTATTGTTACCGACTCTGTATTCTCGATGGATGGCACCATTGCCCAGTTGGATAAAATATGCGATCTGGCTGATAAATACGATGCACTCGTAATGATAGACGAAAGTCATTCATCGGGCTTTATGGGCAAAACCGGCCGTGGCGTACACGAGCTTTGCGGGGTAATGGATCGTGTAGATATCATCACTGGCACTTTAGGTAAAGCACTTGGCGGTGCTTCAGGCGGTTTCACAAGTGGAAAAAAAGAAGTGATTGAAATGCTTCGCCAACGTAGCCGTCCATACTTATTCTCTAATACAGTGGCACCATCTGTGGTAGGTGCCTCTATTGCTGTGTTGGATATGCTGAGCGAAACAACCGAACTGCGCGATAAGCTGGAAGAAAATACCACTTACTTCCGCAGCAAAATGACAGAAGCTGGTTTTGATATAAAGCCCGGCACGCATGCTATTGCTCCTATTATGCTGTACGATGCAGTAATAGCACAGCAATTTGCCGCGAAGCTGCTTGATGAAGGTATTTATGTTATAGGATTCTTTTATCCTGTGGTTGCAAAGGGACAGGCACGTATCCGTGTGCAAATATCTGCAGGCCATGAACGCCATCATTTAGACAAAGCAATAACTGCCTTTACTAAAGTAGGTAAAGAGCTAGGCATTATTAAATAATCTTACATAAAGCAAAGCGGCCTCTATATAGAGGCCGCTTTTATATTGCATATGTCTGAAAATCTTACTTACCATCTTCCAATGCTGCTGCAAAACGTTCTTTTTTCCTCTTCACCCATGCCTTAAAGCGGAAGCTTAGAAGCATAAGTACGGGAACTAATATAAGTGTAAGGAATGTAGCAAAGCTCAAACCATATATCATAGTCCATGCTAATGGCCCCCAGAATGCAGAGCTGGCACCCCCGATGTATATATTAGGTGCAAAACGGCTAAACAGTCCTGCAAAGTCAATATTCAAACCAATGGCTAGCGGAATAAGGCCAAGTATAGCAGCAGTAGCCGTTAATAATACGGGTGTCATACGTGTACGGCCGGCTTCTATTATCGCTTGCCTCTCTTCCATGCCATCTTTCAGTACCATATCCATAAACTCAACAAGCAGGATACCGTTACGCACCACAATACCCGCAAGCGCCACTATACCAATACCACTGATTGCGATAGAGAATGGTGTTTTGAATATTGCAATACCAAGTAGCACACCAATGATGCTGAACACAACCTCGCTCAATATAATGATCGTTTTGCTCAGTGAGTTGAACTGTATGATCAGGATAAGGAAAATCAAAGCTATTGATGCCATGAATGCACCTCCGAGGAAGCCCATTGTTTCAGCTTGTTCTTCCTGCTGGCCACCCATACGAATATTCACATCTGCAGGTTTGTCAAAGTTTGCCAGTTCATTCGTAATGGCTTGCACTACTTCGTTCTCATTGTAGCCGGATATAACGTTAGACGAAAGAGTGATAATACGTTTTTGATCTTTACGTTTTACGCCGCCATACGTTGTTGAATAACGGATATCAGAGAAGGCACTCACAGGCACCTGGCGTATAGCACCGCCCATGCCCATATCTCTGTATATTATTGGCATGTTGCGTACCGCGTCAATATTATTACGCTGATCTTCCTTTACCCTCAACGTTATCTTGTAATCATCATTATCATCGCGGAAACGAGATATCTCCTTGCCAAATACTGCTGTATTCAAATTCATCGCTACCTGGCCAGTAGTGATACCTTCATTGTTCATACGCTCCCTGTCTAGGTCGAATACAATCTCCGGATTCCTCGACTGGAAGTCACTACGCAATTCTTCTACACCACCTATATGCTTCTCTGTCAGGTATGCTTTCAACCTTTCCGATGTAGCTACCAAGGTGTCAAGATTATCACCTGTTATTTCCACTACTATCGGCTTAGGCAATGGTGGGCCATTACTTTCTTTATCTACAGTAACCTCAGCACCCGGCAGGCCTTTTACAGCTTCACGTATTTTCTCCATATACTTAGTAGTAGAC
>JAEZIL010000247.1 GCA_023436685.1 Bacteroidota bacterium
TAATATAGCTATAACAGTATTTCCTTTATAATGATATAGATACCCATTATCAGAACAAACCATCCAAATGCAGGTTTTAGTTTCTTGCCTTCAATCTTTGCAGATAGAAAGCTTCCGATAAGTATACCAATAACGGCAATTGCAGCAATACTGAGTAAAAAAGACCATCGAATATGCTGGTTTCCCAAGGAGAAGAAAAAACCCATAAGAGAGTTGGCAGCTATAATAAGCAGGGACGTTCCGACAGCCTTTTTCATAGGTAGCTTCAACATGTTAACTAACGCGGGTATGACCAAGAATCCTCCACCGGCGCCGATAAGACCAGTGATGGCACCAACACCCAACCCTTGCAATAATACCCTTACAACTGAAAAATTTCTTTCAGAATTTTCTCTAGCAGTATCTTGCTTTCTGATCATGCTAAATGATGCAAGTATCATCAGCAGTGCAAAAAGCAACATTAGCAGGATACCTTTGGTAAGGGTGAAACTCCCAATCTGAAATAATCTATCCGGTATGGCCGGAACGATATAGGTACGGGTAAACGATACAGAAAAAATGGACGGAATACCGAAAAGAATTGCTGTTCTGGGACTGATAAGGCGCTTTTTAAAATAAGCAACCGATCCTATAGCACTCGTACTGCCAACTACAAACAGTGAATACGTTGTAGCCAATACTGCATCCACACTGAACAGATATACCAATACCGGGACGGTGAGAATGCTGCCGCCTCCGCCAATTAAACCTAATGAAATACCAATCAGCACAGATGCCAGATAACCTGCTATAACCATTGCATTTTAACTTATGAGCAAAGGTGCATTTAATCAACCGCAGACCCAGTAACATTAGTTACACGATTGTTATTTTATTTCTGCCCAGTTGAACAAATCCAGATTCTTCCAGCTGCTTTAAGAGCCTGGAAACTACTACTCTCGCGGTTCCCAGTTCACCCGCCAGTTGTTCATGGGTTGTTAAGATAACTTTTGACTTTGCCAATTCCGCCTTCTTATTCAACAAATTGAACAATCTTTCATCAACTTTTTTAAATGCTATTGCATTTATTATTTCCAGAAGCTCCTCAAAGCGCTTATGGTATAGACGGAAGATATAGTCCAGCCATTGTGGATATTCTTTGATGAACACGCTAACCTTGTCCATAGGTAGAAAAAGAATTTCAGCATCCTCTTCAACTTCAGCTTTTACTTTACTGGTTTCATTATGTAATCCCCCCAGAAAGGACATGATGCAACTTTCCCCAGCCTTTATATAATACAATAAAATCTCCCTTCCGTCCTCCTCGGTTCGCATTACTTTCAACGTTCCTTTCATGACTATGGGAATAGAACGTATATGTGTATTTTCATTTAGTATGATATCTCCTGTATGGTAACTCTTTTGAATGCCGTATGCATAAAGTTTCTCTATCAGTTCTGGTGAAGACTTAAATTCTGATATTTGATTTAATTGATTCATATAACAAATCTACTGTTTTGAATTATTATGCTACGTCACCTAGTCATTTGCTGTAAAAGGAATTCTATTTTCTGATCCCAGCCAAACTTGCACTGATCTTTCCTATTTGTTTTTCGTTCCTAATAACGGTAACAGTAGCAACAGCGAATCAGTTGCTTACACAGTACCTTGGAAAATAATCTTGTCCTCACTTTTTCATTCTTATATACAGGCATTGATTCTCCTGTAAGGTAGATTTGTTCACGAAAAATCACTGCTCTGGATAATCATTTCATCAGCAGGTATCCTCACGTCTTCTATTATAAACTGTCACCATGACCTGCTCCTGCGTATTTATAATTGCATCCTGCCATTGCGAAATATTTTGCAAGCCCTATTTGTAGAAGGGAAGCACAAATTCCATAATCAAAATTCAAATATTATACCTAGCGCAGGCGTTATATTTTGATCTACATTCTTAATTAATACAGGAACACCGTTAGAGCCATCCTGCTTTAAAGGAAGACCATCAGTAGTTACAAAACTATTGTCAGCATTGCGTTGAAAGCTGTAATAATCGCGATTTACATTTTTTGCAAATGTTGCGTTCTGGAAGTCCAGATACACATTGAGCGATGATCTTTTAAAATTTATCTTTTTGTCTATCCTGAGATCAAGTTGGTTGAAAAAAGGTAGCCTGTTCTGGTTCAGCCTTGCATAATCGCGAATACCCTGGCCTGTTGTTGTATAATTCAACCGTGATGCCGTCTCATCAAATGGCGTATAAGGAGTGCCACCCTGTAGCCGATATTTTGCACCAAACTCCCAACCCTTTCCGAGTTTCTTGCCGAAGATAAATGATAACAAGTGTCTTGTATCCCATGCAGAAGATATGTATCGTCTGTTAATACCTGTGAATTCACTCCAGAACAGTGTATAAGATACCGTGACAAAAAAACTTTTTACCAATTTTTGCTGAGCAAATAGCTCAACCCCAAAACTTCTTCCGCTACCATCACTTATAACCCTTTCATTACCAATAGCTCCATAATCAGCGCCCAAATTAGCTAATGAAATTCCATTGGTTACCGATATAGGATAATTACTGTACTTTTTATAGAAACCCTCAGCAGTAATGCGAAGTGAATTATTGGGCAGGTATTCAATACCTCCACTTAAATGGTCACAAAGTATATATTCGTTGTCTTTATTCACAAGCATGCCTGCTTGGTTCTGGTAACCAAGCACAGTGTATACCGGCAGCTTAGCATATCTGCCCAATGTGCCGTTTATATTGAATCGGCTGTTTAAGCTGTAAGATGCAGTGAATCTTGGAGAAAAAGCATTAAGCTGATTATTACCATCTATTAAATAACTATTCATATCGGTACGCATGCCCAAGGTTAACGATAGCTTTTCATTCAGTACGCGTCGGCTAAGAGAACCATAAAGTCCATACTTAAAGAAATCGATATCTGTATCATAATTTATGGTTAAGGCGGGCTGAATCACGTATCCGTTCGAATCTCTGATTTGTTTTCGTGCTAAGGAAAACAAATCATTATTATACTTTACGTATTGCACAGATGCTCCATAATTAACTTTCCACTTCCCATATACCTTGTTCACTTCTAGTCTTAATTTATTTTCTATTTCCTGTGACACAGATTTGAATGTACGTTTGGTCTCATTGCCGAAATCAGCATCTTCAAACTGGTCTAAACGGTTATTGAACATGTTTCTGCTAACAGTCAGATTAACATAACCTCTATTTACTAACCTTTTAAGTGAAAAGCCTACTGTATAATTCCATTGATTAATAGTGGGTAACGACCTGATGATATACTGTTTTTCAAGATCCGTTTTTTTAGGCACTGCGAAGGAGAACTCGTCAATTGCGCCCAAGCCAATAGCCGTGAGTGTTGTTTTTTCATTGATCTTGTGGGTTACCTTATATTGGAAATCCCAAAAGTTTGGCCGAATGGGCAGATCAATTAACTGAAAAAAATATTGCAGATAGGATCGTCTCGCGGAAGCAAGGAAAGTTGTTTTCTTCGAAATTGGGCCTTCCAAAGTTGCCGCTATCTCAGTACTGCTTAAACGCAAATTGCCTTGAAATTTTTCCGGGTTGCCATCTCTTTGTTTAAATTGTAAAACAGAAGATAACGCGTTATCATATTTAGCAGCGAAGCTGCTGGTACTCAGGGTCACGTCTTCAATGAACGAAACGTTTAATATACCTTGTGGCCCGCCTGAAGCTCCTTGTGTAGAGAAGTGGTTGATTTGGGGTACTTCTACGCCATCCAGGTAATAAACATTTTCGCTTGGCGCCCCACCACGTATGATTAGGTCGTTCCTGGCGGCGCCACCGCTGGTACCGCCAACACCTGGCAACGCCTGTATGGCTCGCGATATATCATAATTTCCACCAGGATTACTTTTTATCTCTTCTGAAGTAAGGCTTTGTACGGATAGAGGTGTCTCCGTCTTTTTACCAAAACTGTTGTTTCGAATAACTACCTCATTCAGCGATGTTGTGCTTTTCTCAAGCTCTATATCCAGTACTGTCGCATTACCGTTGGATACAATAATATTAAAACGCTTTTCTTGATTGTAACCTATAAATTGCGCAACCAGATTATAGGTTTTAGGTTGTATATCGGCCAACTTAAATTTCCCCGAAGAGTCTGTTTGAGTTCCAAGTTCCGTGCCCTCTAATGTAATAATAACCCCTTCTATCGCTTCTTGGGTTTCCTTATCCTTCACTGAACCAATCAATATACCATTAGCCTGAGCTAAAGCTCTTTGAGTAAAGAAAGCTGTCAATACTATTAAAAGCAGTACCGCTCTGTACAGGTATAATTTATTCATCTACAAGGTTCAATTTAATCAATTCGTCGTGCCACAGGCATCTTATTCACTAGCACACAAAGCTATAAAACAGGTGTACCGGAACAAATAAACTATATCTATTTCTGTATTATAATATTAAGCACACCACTGTTTCAAAGCACAGTCTCTATCAAGCTAAAGACACAAAAAAGGATCTAGCAACAATATATTTGAATTTATTTCTGTTGCACCAATCCGAAGCGTTTACAACCACACCATTACTACATAAATGTAATATGCACAGCATACTACTTTACATAATAAAAGTAATACTATTTTAAATTAGTGTAAAAATTTTACGGATAAGTGCTTCTCAATCTTAAAACAGTAATTTTACGTGTATATATCCGAATATATTATGGAGCTACAATTACAGATAAAGATGAATCCTGCGCTGTTTGTTCGTGATCCTGAGTCTTCTGAGTTAGGGAAAAACATTATACAGCATGGGATAATGATGATAAATGATATAGGATTTGAAGATTTTACATTTAAAAAGTTAGCCAATAATATAGGTACTACTGAGGCAAGTATCTACAGGTATTTTGAAAATAAGCACCGGCTGCTTACATACATCACTACATGGTTTTGGACATGGATGGAATACCAGCTTATATTTCATACAAACAACTTAAAGGATCCAAAAGAGAAAATAAATATTATAATAAACCTATTGACCTTCCAGGCAACAGACAAGTTTATACTAGAGCACATAAACAAAAATGTACTGCATAAGATCGTGATAGCTGAAGGAAACAAATCTTACCTGACCAAACATGTAACTGAAGATAATAAAGCAATGCTCTTCCAACCTTACAAAGATCTCTGCCATAGAATAGCTGAAGTGTTCCTGGAATATAAACCTGGTTTCCCTTTTCCACATTCTCTAGGTAGCACACTTATAGAAACAGCACATCACCAAATGTACTTTAAAGATCATTTACCAAGACTTACTGACTTTGGTGGAGCAAAAGATGGAAAACTACTAGGAAGTTTTCTGCATCACCTTGTATTCAGCGCGCTAGATGGATTTACAAAACGAAAGATAATTAGATCAAGATAACCGGCCGGCTGCCCACATCAAAGCCGCATAGCTTTTGTGCCATTTGGTTCTTAATTCATATACCTTTTGTGTTGCTTCCAAAACTTTATTCTCACGTGAATTAAGCAGGAATAGTGTACTCTCACCCGTCTCAAATCTTATTTTTTCTCCAAGAAACAGTTTCTGATAATTACCGAGCGCCTGCTCGTATATCATAATCTGCTGACTGAGCTGTAATACTTCATTATAATAACCTTTTACTTTGTTCTCTATCTGCAATGCAGCCTGGTCCTGCTCCAGCGCAATTTCCTGAAGCTTTATTCCAGCTGATCTATAGTTTCCACGAGCTTCTCTAAACAAAAGAGGAACACTCAAATCAACACCTAGCTTGTAGTTATTTTCAAGAAATGCGACTGAAAAGTTATTTGGTGTAGTATAACCT
>JAEZIL010000029.1 GCA_023436685.1 Bacteroidota bacterium
TCACATTGCGGTATCTACCTACCGATGGGATGCTCTTATCCAGCACATACTTAGGTACTTCAGCCCTTACATAGTCAACCAAACCTGCTGCGGGATACACCACCAGCGATGTACCTACCAGTATAAACACATCGGCCTGGTACATGATGGGTATAGCCTGTTCTATGCGTGGCACTGGCTCTTCGAACCAGACTATGTCGGGTCTTAGCTGCGCGCCATCTTCGGCGGTATCTCCCAATTGAATATCAGAGCGTATTGGATACACCAACTCTTCGCTGTGTTCACTACGCATCTTGAAGATCTCACCATGCAGATGCAGTACTTTGGTAGATCCTGCCCTTTCGTGCAGGTCGTCGATGTTCTGGGTGATGATATGTACATCGTACTGCTCTTCCAGTTCTGCCAATACCTTATGGGCTTGGTTAGGCTGTGCATCTAGTACATTGCGCCGCCGCATGTTGTAGAAGTCGAGCACTAATTGAGGATCTTTGCTCCATGCGCGGGGTGTGGCTACGTCTTCTATATTGTATCCCTCCCAAAGTCCGTCGCTATCGCGGAAGGTTCTGAGGCCGCTTTCGGCACTGATACCTGCTCCCGATAAAACTACCAGCTTTGGTTTCATACTAGTTTATTGATGCGCTACCTGCATTTTGGCTTTCAGGTTGGCCAACATGTCTTCCGTCATCTTGTCGAGGTCGAATTTTGGCTCCCAAGCCCAATCGGTACGGGCTGCACCATCGTTTATACTCTTAGGCCAGCCATCTGCAATAGCCTGCCTGAAATCGGGGTTATACTCGATCTCGAATTCAGGTATATGCTTTTGGATAGCTTCTGCTATTTCTTTGGGTGAAAAGCTCATGGCAGAAAGGTTGTAAGCCATACGCGATTTTATGTGCTCTACAGGTGCTTCCATCAGCTCTATGGTAGCACGAATGGCATCGTCCATATACATCATGGGCAGGTATGTATCTTCAGACAAGAAGCAGGTGTATTTGCCATGCTTCAATGCTTCGTGGTATATTTCTACCGCGTAGTCGGTAGTGCCACCACCGGGCTCCGATTTCCAGCTGATAAGACCGGGGTAACGCAGGCTGCGCACATCCAGGCCATAACGCTGGTTGTAGTACTGGCACCACAATTCGCCGGCATATTTACTGATACCATATACCGTACGTGGCTCGATAACGGTTTCCTGCGGGGTATCCTTCATTGGTGTGGTAGGGCCAAAAACGGCTATAGAGCTGGGCCAGTATATTTTGTTCAGCTTTTCTTCTACGCCAATATCCAGTACCTGCAGCAAGCTCTGCATATTTATCTCCCATGCTTTCTTCGGCATTTTTTCGCCGGTGGCAGAAAGCAGGGCTGCCAGTAAATATATCTGAGTAATACCTTCTTTACGCACCAATGCAAGTGTAGCATCCTTATCCATAGCATCCAGCGTATAGTATGGCCCCTCGCCTGCCAGTAAAGGATGAGGTTCAGCCTTAAGATCTGTAGCAACCACATTTTCTTTTCCATATAAGTTTCTGAGTGCAATTGTAAGCTCAACACCTATTTGGCCGCCGGCACCCATGATAAGGATCTTTTCTTGTTTCATTACTTGAAGTAAAACTTTATATGAAAATTAAATACAATTAGCTGCTATGGATAGTAATTATGTTATTAGCTTTTATGCTCCTCTATTAGTTTAATGAAGTCATCGAACAAATAGCGTGAATCATGTGGGCCGGGAGTACTTTCTGGGTGGTACTGTACCGAAAATGCAGGTTTACCTTTTACACGGATACCTTCTACTGAACCATCGTTAAGGTTGACGTGTGTTACTTCTATATGTTCGGCATTGCGGGCAGCCTGCTCATCTACACCAAAACCGTGGTTTTGGGTAGTGATCTCAGACCTGCCTGTAATAAGGTTTTTCACCGGGTGGTTCAACCCACGGTGCCCGTGGTGCATCTTATATGTTGGTATATCGTTGGCACGTGCCAATAACTGGTGTCCCAGGCAAATGCCAAATAAGGGCTTATTATCGGCCATTACTTCTTTAACTGTATTTACGGCATAACCCATTGAAGCAGGATCGCCGGGACCATTAGAAATGAATACACCATCGGGCTTAAACTCTAATACTTCTTTGTATGAAGTTTTAGCGGGAAATACCTTCATGTAGGCGCCACGCAGTGCCATACACTCCAGTTGGTATTTTTTTACGCCAAAGTCCATAACAGCAATGCGCAGCCTGGCCTCAGGGTCGCCATAAGTGTATGGTTCTTTGGTAGATACCAGCGAACTCAGTTCCAAACCTGCCATATCGGGTACTTTTGCCAGTTCTTCTTTCAGATTGGCGGGTTCTGATATCTCGGTACTGATAATGCAGTTCATAGCGCCTTTGCTGCGTATATGCTGCACTAATGCGCGCGTATCAACATCATATATCGCTACTATATTGTTTTCTTTCAAGTAATCTTCCAGGCTATCATTAGCCGTCATACGGCTGTAACGGTGGGAGATATTTTTACAGATAAGCCCTTTGATCTTAACTGAATCGCTTTCTACATCTATATCTTTTACACCATAGTTGCCAATGTGTGCATTGTTCATTATAAGCACCTGGCCTGTATAGGAAGGATCGGTAAAAACCTCCTGATACCCGGTCATACCAGTATTAAAACATATTTCCCCCCCACTGGTGCCGGGGGCGCCGAATGATTTTCCTTTAAAGAAAGTACCGTCTTCAAGTAAGAGCCAGGCAGGAGTAGCAACAGGTTGTGATACAGACATAAAAAACAAATTGCGCAAAATTAATAAAAAACTGCCGTTACAAATGTGTTTTTAAGAAAAGTATTATCCACAAATAACTCATTAATTTTTTCCATATTCGTTGTTAAGTTTTGCTAAGTTTTCTGTCATAAAAAAAAATTTTTCATGCTACAGTTCGTCCTTAGGAAGCTTCGTGGATAAGCTTTTAAGCTACGAAATGTAGCATATAATATTTGAGGCGGGTTAGCAATAGTCATCATAGGGTTTTAGGTAGCTTTTATGTATAGCAAATATACAATTTTTATAGGTGAGAATCAATTTATGAATACGAACATAGTATATTGGCATACACCTTGCTGTAGCGAATTAATGAAATACTTCTCTCTCTTACTGGCATGCGCCATCGGGTGCTTTGCTTCGTGTAAAAAAGACATGCTGCCTGCTACTAAACAGGATATACCTAACAGCGCCTTATACAAAAACAGGGATTGGCATATTATCTATCGCCAAAATGGAGATTATATCAAGGATTCGAGCAATGAATATACAGAGACGTTCCAGATAAATTATCTTACAGATAACAGTATACAGATACCAGCATTTTCTATAGCAAAACCAGATACCCTTATAAAACAGGATATGTTAGGAGATAGCCTGGTAACATTTTATAAGAAAGGGCAATTTTATGACATAGGTTTAAGGTATTATAAAAATGTCGATTCAGCAGTTATAAGCTACTATGCAATACAAATAAACGGAGGCCATAAATATGATTATTATAATGTGACTGCCTGGGCTAGATAAATGTAAGATAAAGGGCTCGCTATATATCCCACACATTTAGCTCCTTATCCAGCCCGTCTATCTGGTGCAGGTGGCGCTCACAGTGGTAAATGATGAAGTAGCCCCATTCGTAGCGGGTAAGCTCGCCAAATAAATGATGGCTGTAACCGGTGCATACTTCGTTGGCGGGTTTTGCTTCCAGTATAGCCTTTATATTTCCCCTTATGTCGCCAAGTTTCATAAGCTGCTGCTTTTTATCCCAATGAAGGATAGTGTGATCGGGTTGTAAGGGTTCCGGTGCAGTCAGTTTACGATCGTAGTTTTGATAAATTTCTTTTATAGCATTCACCTGCTCATCGTAATTTCTATCGCCGCTACGCGTTTGGCCTTTTATCACTTCTAAGATCAATTCCTCCAACCGTATCAGGTGAGCTACTATTTGCCCGGCACTCCAGCCACCGTCGCCGCGAGGGGTATTATATTGTTCCTCGGTAAAAGAATATAATTTCTGGTCGAGCAATGCGGTATTTGCATCCAGGTCATCGCGCAGTTGTTGTGTAGAAATCATAATGAAAAATGTTTATGAACTGTTTATAATCACACAAAACAGTCGTGCCATATATATATATTTTCAAGCAGAACTGTTTATCTTTATAAAAATAAAATATATGCTATCAACCCATTTACGCCTGCTTTTGGCTACTTTATTGCTTTTGCCCTCGCTATATAGTTTTGCCGGTAATGGTAACAAGCTTAGTCCAACCGAGTTTGAGAAGGCCATACTTACCAATAGCGATGCAGTAATAATAGATGTACGTACGCCCGAAGAATTTGAACAGGGCACACGCTTGAAGGGAGCTTACTGTGTAGATTGGCAACAAAACGACTTTACTGTGCGCATGGCCAATTTCGACAAGAAAAAACCGACGTTTGTGTATTGCAAAAGCGGAAAACGCAGCCATGACGCTGCCGCTAAAATGCGCGAAATGGGCTTTACACGTGTATATGAGCTACAAGGCGGCTTGCAGGCGTGGGAAGCTGAGGGCAAAGAAGTAACACGATTTAAAAGGAACGGTGATAATAAATAACAACAGTGTAGATAACCTTGTTAGTTAATTACAGACAGATATAAGAGCGCCCCTCGTGGCGCTTTTTTATTATAATTGTAGCAGCCCGTATTTGTACAAACTATTCACAGGCTTATTATCCCAAAAGATTTCAAAATCATCAAAACCGGCGGCTTCGTAATCGGCTATTACTTCCTGCAGTGTATATGTTTTTGCTTCTTTCACCGAGAGTTTGGGCAGTATACCTGCCAGCCATTCGCCGCGGTCTTTATCTACCTTGATATTGAATACATCTCTCCTGCCCTGGAAAGTGAGTGAACCGACTTCCCAGGTAGCTCCTTTCTTCGATTTGGTAACCACTTCATATTTAGGTTGCTTTCCCAGCCATACAATTTTGGATTGAGGCTTTGCAGCTGTATAGGGCTCCTCCTCCAATGCTTTCTGAATATAGTCTGCCGCCACAGTAGTTTTCGGCACTTTAAAATCGAACCATTTTTGTAAAGGATGATCGAAACAGGTGCCATGCATATAGTTGAGCAACGATTTTTTTAACCCATAACTAAAGCTATCGTGGTCAGCCCCACCGGGATCGGTATGTACAATATCGTTATTAGCGAACGTACCTACTATATCTGATACCTTTAGCACATTATATTTCTCAGGCTCCAGGCCTACAGGGCTGTGTGCCGTCATGGCAAACTGGTGCCAGAAAGCCGATTGCAGGATACCTGCCTGAAACATCTGACGCACCATTTCCAGCGAATCAATAGTTTCCTGCGCCGTTTGTGTAGGAAATCCGTACATAAGGTAGGCATGCACCATGATACCTGCTTCGGTAAAGTGCTTGTTGACACGGGCCACTTGCGCAACAGTAATTCCCTTTTGTATAAGCTGCAGCAAGCGGTCGGAGGCCACCTCCAGCCCGCCAGAAACTGCGATGCAGCCCGACTCTTTCAACAAATAACACAGATCGCGCGTAAAACTTTTTTCGAAACGGATATTTGTCCACCATGTAACGGTAAGTTTCCGTTTTATGATCTCCAGGGCTAAGGCACGCATCAATGCCGGGGGGGCAGCTTCATCCACAAAATGAAAACCATTCTGCCCTGTTTGTGCTATAATCTGCTCCATGCGGTTGCACAAAAGGCCGGCGGCAACAGGTTCGTAAACCTTTATATAGTCGAGCGAGATATCGCAAAACGTGCATTTGCCCCAATAGCAGCCGTGCGCCATGGTAAGTTTGTTCCAGCGGCCGTCGCTCCAGAGGCTATGCATCGGGTTCACCACCTCTATGGCAGATATGTATTTATCCAGCCACAGGTCGCTGTAATCGGGCGTACCTACCTGTGCCATTTTATAGTCGCTGCAGGAAGAGCCATTTAGATAAACAACTGCTCCATCTACCAATATGAAAGTGCGCTTTAGATCATGGCGTTGCAACTCGCCGTCTATATATTTCAGCAACAGCTCAATAGGCAATTCACCATCATCAAGCGTAATGAAATCGAAAAACTCGAAAACACGTGCATCTGATAAAGAACGCAGTTCGGTGTTCGGGAAACCACCACCCATTGCGATCTTTACATTAGGGTAATGCTGCTTTATCCATTGTGCACAACGGAATGAAGCGTACAGGTTGCCCGGAAACGGCACTGACAATGCAACTAATTTAGGTTGCACCTGCTGCATTCTTTGCGCGAGTATATGTATCAGTATTTTGTCTACAAAGGTATAACCGGCCTGTAATGAGCTATACAATTCGTCGAAACTATTGGCAGAGCGCCCCAAACGTTCGGCATAGCGGCTGAAGCCGAAATGCGGGTCGAGGCATTCCATTATAAGGTCTGACAGATCTTCCAGGTACATAGTGGCAAAGTGCTTTGCCTTATCCTGAATACCCATAGAGCCAAATGCCCAGTCTAGCTCACTGAGCTGCGCGAAACGTGAAGCTTCGGGCAGTAGATTGCGCTTAGCAATGGCATGTGCCAGTGTAGGATCTTTACCTTGTAAAAAAAGCACTACCGAATCGATAGTATTAATATAATCCTGTTGCAGGGCAAGCATGCGCCTAGCATTGTCCGACCACTCTGCCTCAACATCTATTGCAGCAAATAGCGCTTCCAATCCACGACCAGAGAATATTTCAAGTGTCACCTCAATACCCAGATCGGCCTGGAAAGAAGTGATGTTTTTTGTATTCAAAAAACCCTTCAGGTAGGCGGTAGCCGGGTAAGGCGTATTTAGCTGCGTAAACGGCGGCATTATCAAAAACACGGAAGCACTCAAAACACTGATATTAAGGTGCAAAAGTACGTTATACTTCCGGCAAGACAAGTGCTTCGTTATCTCTTGCTGGCGCTACAGCTGCCGGCCTTTCTGCCAGGCGGCACTGCACCAACCGGTTGATGCGAAAAATTAGCCAGATACTTATAAGGCAAATACCGCAAATAATAAAGCCAAGAGTATCATAATGCTCAAGCGGACTGGTTTTGGTTCTTTGCACTACCACCATACCTGCAAAGGCTGCGGCAATGCCACCTGCTATTTGTTGCAACGATGAGTTAACACTCATAAATGCTCCCCTGTCAGCCATTTCAGGTATACCGCTCAGCAAAGTCATTGAAGGTATCATACGGCTCATAATACCCATTGTCATGAGTATATTAAACCCAACCACCAGCGGAAATGGAATGGGTGGGAGATTAGTATATATAACTATAACGCACATCATCCATAGTGTGGCTATAGCAAAAAGCTTAAACTTATCTACCCTGTCGCTAAGCTTACCCGTTAAAGGCATGATTATGAATGTGCTGACGCCCGATATCATAAACATAACAGGTAGCTGGCCTTCAGACACATGGAGGTTATTGATGGCGTAGGCACTTCCGAAAGGCATCATCATAAAACCACCAATCGATAAAATAGCTGTGGCCATGAAAGCCATGCGGTATTCCTTTTTAGCTACGGTACTTATTAGGTGATCGATAGCGCGGTGGGCTTTCTGCAATGCCAGGTGTGCGTTAATAGCGGGCAACCTGAGTACAATAAGGGCCACTATTAAGGCTGAGAAAGCAGCTACCATAAGAAAAGGAGCCTGCCATCCCCAGGCATTGGCAATATACAGGCTAATAGGTATACCAAGCACCTGGCTGGCACCCAAGCCCATTTGTACATAACTCATAACCTTGCCCCGTTGCTCAATAGAGAAAATATCGGTAATAATTGCCATACCTATGCTGCCAATGACCCCACCAAATAACCCGGTAATAATGCGTGCGGCAACCAGCAACACATAAGTATGGGCCAAACCACAAAGCACGGTTCCCAGTATAAAACCGGTATAAAAAAACACTAACAGCTTTTTCCTGTCGAACCGATCGGCAAAGCCAGCCGTAAGCAAGCCCGAAATGCCTGCACTGAAAGCGTAGGCAGAAACGGCTATACCGAATTGGGTTGGCTTTAGCGACATAGATTTCATCAACATATCTCCCAAGGGCGACATAACCATGAAATCAAGTATCACAGTAAACTGGGTAAGCGCAAGAATGAGAATGATGGCTTTTTCCTTACCAGAAAAAGAAGTTTGGGTGACAGTAGATTGTGGTTTCATGGCGATTTATACCAATTCATGACATAAGTAACCCTTGCCCTCTATTAATTCTATAAAATAGCTTGCAGACAGGCCATTGGCTACAATACGCAATACACAATCTTCATCTTCAGTATCTATGCTCCAGTGTTGTACTCCATCTCTGGAAGAAAGCATATCTTTTATAATCAGTGTATCCGTTTTCGTACGAATGTTGGTTCTAAATACCAGTACATTTTCAGCGTTAATTGTCATGTAGTGTATGTTATAATGGTGATTATTATTGTTTATGGTTTTAAGGCTTTTATTACCAGCTCGAAAGTTTGCCAGATAAGTTTATCGTTCAACCTGAATTTTTTACCCCCAATGCTGGTACCCTCCTGATGGAAGCGTATCAGGTTGTATAAAGGGGCAAAAGCAACTGACCAGTAAACTTCAAGGGGCATTGGCTTTAGCTCTCCACGCGCCACACAATTCTTCATGAATTTGCCCAGCGTATTGGTAAAATGTTCGCGAATAGGTTCAAAAACTTTTTCCTGGTAAGATGAACTACGTATTTGCTCGAAGAAAAGGTGCGCAGCAGGGTTTTGCATCATGAATTTGGACCGATTCTTCCATTGCACTCTTAGCCCGTCTTCAAAACCCGCCTTTTCATCAAACCCCTTTAATGTTGCTTCACTCATCCGCCTGCCTTCATCAATACCAACCTGTACAATGAGATCGTCTTTATCTTTATAATAGATATAAATAGTAGCTACAGATATATTGCAAGCCTTTGCCAGCATATTAATGCTAAAGCCATCCAGGCCTTCAGCAACAATAAGTTCAATGGTCTTTTGCTTTACCAGCTCCTGCTTATCTACATCCCGGGTTCTCATTCAGCACAAAATAAATGAATGTTCGTTCACTAATAAAATTTTTTGTTTTCATTTATTCCACATTGCGCATAATGACTTTCGATGTAGATACATTTAATGAAAGCGGCCAAAATCATCAATCAATTTGTCATCTGTTTTTCCCGCTTCGTAAGCATGCACTCCCCGATTATGTAAAAGCAATTGTGCATATGTAAGGGGCATAATACTTTCACGCTAATCACACAGCACATGTTATATGGAAGAGTATCGGATGATCGGCAAAAGCGACATTTCGGAAGTCTTAACGTCTATCACAAAATTTGTACGTAACACTATTCGTTTCATAGTATCTTCTGTAAAAAGATATTGGCTTACCAGCTTTATTGTTTTTGCAGCAGTATTGGCTACCGGCATCTATTATACCGGTAAAAAAAGTTCCTACTACGTATCGGACATGGCTTGTGTATATAACCATTTGCATAAGAAAACATATGGCGAAATGGTGCGCAAACTAAATATACTGGCGCAAACAGGATCGTACAGAACAATGGCCGGCCTGTTAAACATACCGGTTGAACAGGTTAAAACTATAATAAGCCTTGAAGCACAAAATATAGCAGGGGCACCGCTATATGAAGATATAAGCCAGGGTAAGTTTCCATTTTACATAGTTGTAAAAGCTACTACACCAACAGTATATAAAGACCTGCAACCAGCATTGCTGCACTATTTAAATAATGCACCTTTTCAAGTATTACGCAATAAGCTGGAGCAGGAAAGACTGAATCAAAAAATAGCCTATTCAACGCAGAGCATACGGCAAATAGATTCCATTGTGGCGGCCTACCCTACACTGCTTAAAGAACAATCTCAGCAATTGGATACAGCAAGCAATGTATCTAATATGCTGGGGCTTATATCGTACCGGGACCGATTGGTGAATACAATGCTTACGGAACAAAGCACTATGCAAACCATGATATCAGTTGAATTGCTTCATGGATTTACACCTACAGAAAAACCTGTTGATCAAAACAGAACCAAGCAACTAATAAGCTTACTGCTGTTAGCCATAATAGCAGCCAGTATTGCTGCTGCTTTAAAGCACCTGATGAACCATGATAGATAGAATAAAAAAATTACCCAATGGCATTAAGCACTCTATATGGGGTGTACTGGATGCTGCGCTTTACCCTGCTGCATATATGGCTACGGTTCCTATACTTATGCATAGTATGGGCCTACTAACCTTTGGCCTGTGGATAGTGTTAAATACTATCATTACAGTACTGCAACTGTTTAATTTCAACATGGGCATTACTACTATCAGGAATGTTTCTTATGAGCTGGCCAATGGCAATACAGAACGTGTTACCGACCTGATAAATGGCATTCTGCATATCACCCTTATTCTCCTGGCAGTGGCGGTTGCGGCAGGAGCGTTTTTGTCTTTAACCGCAGTGCGCTTTGGCTGGTGGAATTTAAACGCTGCACCGGTTGCGAATGTATCGCTATGCATTTTGCTGGCCGGGGTGATAGCAGGATTGAAATATTTCGACCAGGTTTTTCAAAATGTTATTAAAGCACAGGAACGATTCAGGCTGGCAGCAATATTGAATATAACCAATAGGTTTGGTTTATTGATAATCAATCTAACCTTAGCCATCGGTAAGTTTTCCATTTTTCAAATGCTAAGCGCTGATGTTGCTTTTATGTTGTGCTATTTACTTGTCCAGTATTTATGTATTAAGAGATCGATGCCTTTTTACAAACACCAGGCAGTAAAAGATAAAACGCAATACAAACGCATATTCAACTTCAGTATATGGACATGGTTGCAAGCACTTATTGTTGTTATAGCTTTTCAAACAGACAGATTTTGGGTATCAACTTATGCAGGGTTAAGTGAAGTATCGGGTTATGGATTGGTTTCAACCATGTTTAACCATATTCATATGATATTTATAGCAATGGCGGCATGGATGCTACCTCGCATATCTGCTATGACATCGAAAGGCGACGACCCTGTTGAACTGTATAATACGGTAAGAGGAATACTATTTGCCATTATCGTTGTATCGCTATTAAGCTTTTACTACGTATCGCCTGTTATATTTAAATATTGGGTAGGTGGCGATACTTACCAACACATACATCCTTACCTGCGTGGGTTTGTAGGCTTTGAGATAGTATTTGCTCACACTATCCTATCGTTCATGTATCTGAACGCTTCAGGCAAAGAAAAGCTGGCAACCAAGGTAGCTTTTCTGTATTGTGGCCTATGTTATGCATTCATGATAGCCGGCTTAATGTTGTTCCATTCAACAACGGTAATGGTGGCGGGCATGACTGCTGCTATATGCATCACAATGCCTGTTGTGAACTATGCAGTAATGAAAAGCATGAACCAGCGATTTTCATGGGAAGCTTCCATAATGGAAATGATACCAATGTATGCTGCCATATTATTGCTGTATTCCGGAAATGTATGGTTGAATATCATACTGATAATAATGGTGGTAGCCCTGTTATGGAAGTTTTACCTGGCAGATATAATAATAAACAGATCATGGAAACCAGCACCCAAAGTATAAAAAACACATGGGTATGGCTGGTGGCTATGCTTGTGTTCTTTATTAATTCTTTTGCATTGCCGCAAGGGCTAACCTTTACGCTATTATTAACTCCTGCGTGGCTATACATACTGAAGCAAAAAGCGCAGCTTAATACCCTGGCTATACTAACAATGCCATTGCTCATGTACGCTTGTTTGCATTTCATGAATGGTGTTCATGCAGGGTATTACATCTTATCACTTATTATGCTCATTGGTGTTATATGCTTTACCTTGATAGCAATGCTCTATGTTAACGACCCAGATATAAACTGGGATAAAATATTCCGTAGCATAATAGTTGTAAACTTCATTTTAGCAATAGCCAGCATTCCGCTTCTCTACATATCATTCCTTAAGCCTGTTGTATGGTATATGGTACCTATATCGAAAGGGATAGAAAATGTACCCAGGTTAAAGCTTTTTACAGCTGAAGCATCGCACTATAGTTTTTGGCTTGCCCCTTTAGCTATTTATTTCTTTTCAAGAATAATGTTCTTTAAAACAAAGAATAATATACCAACGATACTAATGGTGTGTATACCATTAATACTCTCCTTCTCTATGGGAGTACTACTATGCCTGGCAGGCACGGGTGTTGCCGTTATAATATTATATGCCGACCGTACATTGGCCGGCAAAAGAAGGAAACAAATATTAAGCGCTGTTGTTATACTAATGGCAACTGCTGCAATTGCATTATTTATTTTCTTTCCCAACAATCCTATCTACTTACGTATACAGAATATATTTAGCGGCGAGGACACATCGGCTCGCGGGCGCACATACGAAGCATTTATACTTGCTAATAAGATAATAGCGCAAAAGAGTATGCTTTGGGGTATTGGCCCCGGGCAATTGAAGCTGGATGGGCGGAATATTATTATCCAATATTACCAATACCTGCGCATACCAAGTGTTGTACGCATACCTAATGCTTGTGCCGAAACTATAGTCTATTTTGGATACATTGGCCTTGCACTAAGGCTATTGCTACAGATTAGCTTATTCTTTTCAACAAGGGTATATACAAATCCCTACCGAATGTGGCTGTTCTTGTTTGTGTTCATTTACCAATTCACAGGCAGCTATATTACCAACATTGCTGAATACATGGTATGGACCATGGCTTTCTCTGCAATGTTTCCTGAATATGCCAAACCTAAGTTGATTTATAACCCTATGCTTAAACCCGCAATATAATATGGAGCTGAAAGCAATACATACACAGCTGCAGGATGAAGTACTAAGCGTTCTTCACTATTATCTGCTGTTCCATTACCCGCTTACACTACAGGAGATACATGCTAACTTTCCGAGTAAAATAACGGAAGACACTGTACTAACGGCACTTAATAACCTGGTTGCCAAAAAGAAAGTGTATACTTTCAATGGATTTTATAGTATTGAGGCCGACATAAAGTCTATTGTACTTGACCGGCAGAAAGGCAATAAACTAGCTGCAGAAAAAGAACAAGATGCCAGAAGATCGGCAGCATTAATATACAAGTTCCCATTTGTACGCTTTGTAGGCTTATCGGGCTCATTGTCTAAGGGTTATGCTGAAGAAGACAGCGATTTTGACTTCTTTATTATTACAGAAAGCAATAGATTATGGATATGCCGTACCCTGTTGCACATCTTTAAAAAGTTCACTTTTCTTACCGGCACGCAGCACAAATATTGTATGAATTATTTTATTGACACGGAAGAAATAGCGTTGAAGGATAATAACAGATATACTGCGGTAGAACTTACCACACTTGTACCTATACATGGTAGTGAGTATTATACAGATTTGATTAATGCCAATGATTGGGTAAAAGATTTCCTTCCCAATGCAAAACAAAAAAACCATGTAGTACAAGACAGGAAACACCTTATGAAGAGTTTAATAGAAGGCTTAACGGATGTATTGCATATTGGCAAGCCGGTTAACTACTTGCTAATGAAACTGACAGATAGCAGGTGGAAAACAAAATGGTATAAACGCAACTACCCTGCCAACGATTATAATGTAGCTTTTAAAACAACCTTGCATATATCCAAAAATCATCCCGCCAATTATCAGAAACGGGTGCTGAAGCACCTATCGGAACGGGTAAACTTAAAATTTTTATAGCAGAACGATATGCGGGTATTATTAACACATTCATACTTTTTAAAGTTCGACCCCAAACAATGGCGGCAAATGCAGCCATATGCTCCTTTAGGCACTTTATATGCTGCCGCTTTATTACGTAGCAAAGGTATGGAGGTACGCTTGCACGATGTGATGTTCATGGATAGCCCTGATAGTCTTGCTGATGATCTAAACAACTACAAACCAGATGTATTGGTCATTTACGATGATGGGTTTAACTACCTCACAAAAATGTGCCTCACCAATATGCGCGAGGCTGCATTTGCGATGAGTAAAATGGCTAAAGCTGTGGGATGTAAGGTTATTGTATCCTCCTCGGATGCAACAGATCATTACGCTGACTATTTAAACAAAGGAGCCGATTACATTATAGTTGGTGAAGGTGAGCAGACGTTATTGGAATTAGTTCAGGCATTTGAAACAGAACAAGATGATATATCCGCGATAGCAGGGCTAGTATATAAAGAAGGTGAGCGTATAACAAAAACAACTGCACGTAAAGTATTACACCATCTTGACGAATTGGCTATCCCTGCCTGGGACCTTGTAGATATGCAACGCTACAAAAAGGCATGGATCAGTAGCACCGGGTATTTTTCTATAAACATGAGCACTACCCGCGGTTGCCCATATAAGTGCAATTGGTGCGCCAAACCAATATATGGAAACAGATACAATGCGCGCAGCCCGCAAAATGTGGTAAAGGAACTGGTTGAGCTAAAGCAAAAATATGGTTTTGACCATGTGTGGTTTTGTGACGACATCTTCGGGTTAAAGCCAGGGTGGACCAAAGAATTTGCACATTTACTGAAAGAGAATGGCTTACAATTACGATTTAAAATCCAATCTCGCGCTGACCTGCTGCTTAAAGAAGAGCAAATAGGCCCCCTGGCTGAAGCAGGTTGTGAAACTGTATGGATGGGCGCTGAAAGCGGATCGCAGGAAATACTGGATGCGATGGATAAAGGCATTACTATAGAGCAAATAACGGAGGCTACAAGGCAATTAAAAAAACACAATATACGCGTAGCATTTTTCCTGCAATTTGGCTACCTGGGTGAAACCAAACACGATATAGAAAGCACATTGCAAATGATAGAGCGGCTTATGCCTGATGAAATAGGCGTATCTGTATCCTACCCCTTACCAGGCACCAAATTTTACGACATGGTGAGTATGCAATTGAAAGAAAAAGCTAACTGGACCGATTCGGATGAACTGGCGCTTATGTTTCGAAATACTTATGAGCCTTCATTTTACAAGCAATTGCATAAGTATGTTCATTCCTATTTCAGAACACTAAAAGCCAAGCAGAGGATAAAAAGCGGCGTTAGGCAGCCTTTTAAAGCTACCAGCAAAACTATGGAAACGATAGCGAAGCTACCCTATTATATGTTGCAAGAGCACTGGCAAAAACTAGTATTGAGTAAAAGTTAGTATTATGACGATAACAGACAAAATAACGCAGGAACAAACTGTAAGTGAAGCGTTCTCACGACAATCGCCCATATTCGACGATGTATATGAGAACAATGGTATAACACTATGGATGCGTAACCGTGTGCGCAATGAAGTATTGCAACATATAAGGCCCGGCAGCAAAATGCTGGAACTGAATTGTGGTACAGGCATTGACTCTGTATTTTTTGCCAGAAAGGGGTTTAACGTATTAGCTACCGATAATGCACCAGGTATGCTTGAAAAACTAAACCAAAAGATCGAGACATTGAATCTTAAGCAACAGCTTAGTACACGCAGGGTATCATTTAATGATCTTGAGCAAATAGAAGGAGAAAAATTCGACTATATATTTTCCAATTTTGGTGGACTCAATTGTACTGATAACCTCGAAAAGGTATTGCACGATGTTGACCATCTGCTAAATAAGGGTGGCTATTTTAGTTTTGCTATAATGCCCACTATTTGCCCATGGGAGCTATTAACAGTGTTTAAAGGTTATTTCAAAACAGCTTTTCGCCGTTTTAAACGGGGTGGTACACAAGCGCACCTTGAAGGCGTGTATTTTGACTGCTATTACCATAACCCGGGGAAAGTAATACGAACCTTAGGTAATGCATATGAGCTGGTTAGCCTGAAAGGATTAGCTATAGCAGTTCCACCACCTTTTATAGAACATTTTACTGAAAGGCATCCACGGCTCTTTAAAATTCTGGAACGTATTGATAATGCTTTGTGGGATAAATATCCTTTCAACCATACCTGCGACCATTATTTGATAACAATGAGAAAGAAATAATGCGTACAGTATTACTGATAGTGTTATTGTTATTTCTTGTGCTGGCAATAGCCGGCAACACATGGCATATTAAGAATAAGCCATACAACTTAAGAAACAAGGAAACAGCACTGCTTAAGCAACTGGGGGATTCTGCTTTGGCTCATGGCGATATGCCCATATCAGCAATATTGCTTTATGATGATAAGATATTAGCCAGCGGCTACAATGATATGTTTGCACATAATAATATAAGCGGACATGCAGAAATCAACGCATTGGAAAGTGCTACCAAGAGGATAGGACTTGATTCATTCCTGAAACTGGATAGAGAAAAAATATTATTGCTAACCACATGGGAGCCCTGTGATATGTGCAGTGGTGCAATAGTACAATACAACATCCGGCATGTGGCTGTCGTAAAAACAAAGTCTTTAAAGCACAAATGGCAACAGTGGAAGAAAAAAGCACATTACAAATGGAACCTGCAAACAGCATCTCCCGATACTTTGCAGGACTATTTATTTAGAAAACATCCTGGATACGAAAGTCAGAAAAACAATTTATAGCTAATTGTCCGCAGCCATCTCATTACCTGCCACATAAATATTTGCAGCAGTGCCGGGCGATGAATCGCGCGTGGTAGAAATAACCAGTTTTTGTCCTTCCAATACAATATACTGCACACGCTCTGCGTATGTATAATAGCCGTTTTTAGTTTGTAAAGGCAGATCGATACTGAACCCCTCGGTTTTAATAGTTAGCTTAGGGAGATTGTTGGAAGGGATGCCGGCTGATAGATAGTCGACAATTAGATAATGCCCTTTTGAAGGTGTTAATTCGATTGGCTTATCGTTGTTAGAGGTTTTCACGAAAGGTTTAGATCTCTTCGCAGTCTGTGGTACAGAAACCACAGCTACCTTTTGCACTTCAGGTGCGTTCTCAACACTTACAGGTAAAGCTTCCCTGGCCTCGTTTATAACTTTTACTGAAGGCGTACCTTCTATCCGCACCACTTTGCATGAGCCAAGTGTTAAAATAGATAAAGTGGCAAAATAGGCAAGTTTCATAAGCATAGCTATATATTACCCAATATAATCATAGCTATTTGTTAGTGCAACAATTTTAATATAGATAATTTATTCCGGGCTTGTAGAATCGAGGATAGAATTAAGACTATTGCTATCTACCACATATTGTTGTTCAATTATCCCCCCAATAGAATCATCGTTAACCGGGGTAATATTGTTAAGTTCATTATTAGCATTATTATTCAGGTCAGATGAATCAGTAGTATTATAACTTTCACCTACGTCGCCACTTCCACAACTTAGCATAAAAAAGACAAGTAATACTAACGATAAAAATTTCATGGTTACGGTTTTGCTAATAAGCAAAAATCGCATGCCATTACAGGCATTTGTAAGGTTTCTATATATTTATATAGTCGTCCATCCACTTTTCTTTCAATTAGCATTATAACTTTTACCCTATGAGCCTAAATTATTTTTTTGTCCCCATGTGGATGTTGCTATTGTTTACAGCACTACCGGTAGCAGCACAAGAGCATGGTGAAATTTTGATGAGCCCGGTAAAATTTGGCTCCTATAATAAAGCGGACTATAGCGAACTAATTATACTTAGCGAAAAATGGGACACACTACAGTATAAAAAAATTGACGGTGTTTTTTTATCGAGTTTCAATAGGTGGAGTACAGCTAATGGCATAAGATATACTTACTACATGCAGGATACAAATGCTTATGTACCAATAGGTACGCGCATTACATCGGGCCACATGGTTGTTGCCGATGAGCATCTGAACGTGTTAAATAAACTGTACATGTTGCCGCATGGCCGCGTAACGGGTACTAATAATACAGTTGATGGCCACGACTTTATTTACCTGAGTGACGACCATTATATTCTTCTATGCTATAACGAAGAGATCCGAAATAATATTCCTGCTGGTTTAAGACCATCAATAAATGTACGGGTAATATCATCGGTAATACAAGAAGTAAAAGATGGTAAAGTTATATGGCAATGGGACAGTGCCGACTATCCGGAACTTTACGCTGCAAGCCGAATGAATAATGACTTTGGTGATACTGCTAAGGCACAAGACTATCTGCACGTAAACTCCATTTTTATCGACCCTAAAGATCATAATCTCATTGTTTCATGTAAGAATAGCAACCAGATATTGAAGCTAGACAGAAAAAAAGGAAGTATAATTTGGCGTTTGGGAGGTGATAGCAGCGATTTTTCAATGGCACCCGAACAAAAATTCATTCACCAGCACCATGTTACAATTACAAAAGACAGGAAGATTTTACTATTTGATAATGGGGATGAGCATAGGCCTAGTTCGAGAGTGCTAGCGTTAAGAATAAATGAAAAAAAGCGGCAAATAACTGAATTTCGCAGCATACCACTTAATGGTTTATATACGCCTGCTGCCGGCTCAGTGCAAAAAACAGGATACACCTATTTTGTTAGTACGGGTACAGCTGCTACTGTTCTTGAAATAGATGTGCAAACCATTGAAATAAAGAGCAGTAAACATTTACCATATGGTAGCTATCGCGTTTTAAAATATTGAAACAGCTCACGGAATATTGTTGGCATATTCTTTTTGCGCATGAAGCATAACTAACCTTAAAACTATTAACTATGGATGACTTAAGTAAAAGAGGGCCACAAGATCGTAGCAGGATCAATGTGAATGAAGAACACGAATTAAGGTACTGGACTGAAACATTAAATGTAAGCGCCAGCGAGTTGCGCGAAATTGTACAGCGAGTAGGTGTAAATGTTGATGATGTACGCAACGCTTTAAAAGAGAGAAGCAGATAATTTTCCCAATAAAGGCTGCAATTGCAGCCTTTATTGATATCTTTCTATAACTTGCTCTAGCTGCTTTGCAGGTACTACCCCGCTTTGCCGCCATTGTACAGCACCATTTTTAAATAATATTAATGTAGGTACTCCCTGTATCTGAAACTGGGATGCTATAGCAGGATTTTTATCTATATCTATTTTCACTATAGTCGCTTTATCACCTATTTTCGATTTCAAATCTTCCAGTATAGGCTTCATCATTTTGCAAGGGCCACACCATTCAGCAAAGAAATCTACTAGCACTGGCTGTTGCTGATTAATAAGTTTTGAGAAAGGCAGCGACATATAATAATAATATTTACACAAAGATAAGATAAAGCCATATGAGTAACCTTCAGCACGTACAGCCAAAAATGAGGTATACTACCTAAGTAATACGCAGTGTGTTGATAGCTTTTACCCAAGACTGTTTGTTGCAACGACTACATTTCTTACCCACTGTTAACTCTTCTACACAACCACAATATGTGCAAGCATATTTACCAGGTATTGGTATATCACTATTCATTTTCCCGTATGGCTTTGGCAATACCGGCATACCATACTGCACCTTATCATCTGCGAAAAAGAAGAAGCTTACAGTGCCGTTGGTTTCAAGTATAGCTGTACGTACCTGGCCAAGATGTTCGATATTCTGTTGACGCATTTCGGAAAGAAATTCATCTTTAGCAAACGTATGCCTATCCTCATGCTTCAACACAAAAAGACCATCTTCAATAATATATTCAGGATCGCCTTCAAAAACCGACTCTACCGTTTCCCATTTCATCACGGCCCAGGTTATTATTCTATAAATGGCAATGATAGTAAGGAGAACCAGTAGGCAGGGAACAATTGCTATATCCTGGTTAAACATAGGGTCGCCGGCGGCTGAACCGAAGCTTATGATAATAGCCACTTCGAATAAAGACAATTGCCGTACACCCTTTTTCCCCGATAAACGAAGCAGAAGCAAAACCAGTACAAACATGATGAGGGTGCGTAACCCGATCTCTGCGGCATAAGTCCAGTCCAGTTCATTAATAAAAACCTTACTCCAGTCCATATTCTTTATTGCACGCATTACAAGCATCATGCCCACAAAGTGACCGTGATATTTAAACGGATTTTCAGCCTAAAACGACAAAACCCGCTCATTTTGAGCGGGTTTTTTGAGATGGTGCCCAGGAATGGATTCGAACCATCACACCCTTGCGAGCGCTGCGACCTGAACACAGTGCGTCTACCAATTTCGCCACCTGGGCATCTGCTTCTTTAAGAACTTAGGGGTGCAAAGATAATAGCCTAATACTTAACTAACAAACTGTTTTTATTTTTTCATACGGCCATCAGGCTACACCCTCTCAAGGCAGCATGATCTACCCTGCCTAGTACCTCAAAACTTCCATCGTGATGAATTGTGCCTATATCTTCTGTAGCAATAAATGAACATGAGTAAATATTAGCCAGATCGACAATATTAAGACAGCCAGTACCATAACTTTTAACATCCAACGGATCATTAATATCTCTGACAAGGGCTTTAAATGAAGTTGTAGGGTAAAATATACCATCTGATAGCGCATATGCCTGCGACAATAATTCTGTCATTCCATATTCAGAATGAATATGGTTAAGTTGCCATTTTTGCTTTAGAAAATCGTGCACTTGCCCGCGTGTCCATTCTTCGCGCCGCCCCTTCATTCCGCCTGTTTCCATAACTGTAGTATTGCTTAGTTTCATTGAATAAGCTGACGCAAAATCGAGCAAGGCAAAAGTAACACCCAGCAACAGTGCCTTTTGCCCACTGTCTTCCAGTGCCTGTAAGGTATTGTTCAATTTTTCCCATTCATCCAGATAAAAACCATTAGCAGCATGATTACTCTCCCTCATCAACACTTTGGCCATATGTACCAATGAGGCGTTTTTACGTTCCAGGTAGGAAGGCAATAAAGCAAGTATTGCATATTGCGACGGCTCGCCATAAAACTGTTTAAAACCACTCAAAAGGCTCTGTTCATAAACCTGCTCATCGGCCACATAATGCCTGCTAGGAATATCGCCGGTAGTGCCACTACTTTCAAATGTTAATACCGGCTTAGTTGCCGAACTAATAACTTTATGTGTTTTAAAAAACGAAATAGGCAAAAAAGGAATTTGCTTCAACTCTTTTACGTTACCAGGATCTACCCCTAGCGCATCAACAAAATCACGATAGATGAGAATATTATGATACTGAAATTGAAACAGCTGAAGCGCAATAGAATTAAAGTTTTCTGCGTTTATTTCCTGAAGGTATTGTGGACTATTTAACGCCATTTTATACGACGTATTGATTAACTTTGGTATGTATGATAAAATTATTAAGTATTACAGCCCTATTTAGCTTATTCCTGGTATCGTGCAGTAAAAATAATACGGCGCCCGAAGCTCCTATCATAAGCCTGCTAGGTATTTCTCCTAACACTGTACGCTCTGGAATGATCGAAGATACACTAATTATATCTTTGAAAATTAGCGACCAAAACGCTGACCTGGGTAATGATGAGAATGGTGCACGACCCGATGTAATACTTGTGGACAGCCGTAACACCGGTTCGCCCGATGATACCCTGAGATTATATTTACCCCCTATACCCAACGAGATAAAAGATGCCAGCAAAGGAATCTCGGGCACAGCAAATATCATTTTAAGTGCAGGGCTTTATCTGTTTCAGCGAGATGACCATCCGGACGGAGACACACTGCATTTTGATATACATGTGCTTGATCGCGCTGGTAATAAGAGCAATCATGTAGTTACGCCCGACATATACATAAAACCGGAATAACTAAACAGTATGATGCTTACCAAGAATTGTCTTTAGAGCTTCAAACGTAAGTGGCTTAGGCAAAAATTGCTTTACAGCCGTATGCGTACTTGCCTTTTGCTTGTCGTCTTCATTTACTGTAGAGGAGTATATATATATACAGTAATTTTTCTTTTTCTCTTCAGGCAGCTCTTCAAAAGCTTCTATAAACTGGAAACCCGACATGTAAGGCATCTGTATGTCTATAAGGATAGTAACCTTTTCAAGAGCGTTATCCTTAATATAATTAAACGCTTCCTGTGCATATAGGAAAGACTTGAAGTGTATTTCAGGAGCTATACTTTTCAGCATTTTTTCGGCTATCATGCTGTTGAAAGAATAGTCGTCAACTATGATAAAATTTTTAACGTCACCCATTGCGTTCTCTAGTTTTTAGCTGGTATTACAGCTTTATAAACATTAACATTCCCATCTAAATGGTAGGTAATATTACCCCCCATAAGTTGTACGGCATCTTTCACATTGTGCAAGCTCAAAGTGGTACGATGTACTTCATGCCTTTTGTCTCCACTTTCAAACACGTCCCTTATATACGATTCAGGTAAACCTGTACTATTCTCTTTTAACTCCAGGGTAATACTATTTGCATTAGCATTAATATTCAGGTCAACAAAATTATTGCTGGTGCCGGTTGTATAATTCTTAAATGCATTGCCCAGCAAATTATTTATAACAATGTTCAATACCAGCTCGCTTGAGTTTACGGGCTCATTTTGGCTAATGCTTTTGGTAAAGGTTACGCCGTTAATAGATGCTTCAATGTCGTAAATATCTTCTATGTCCGTCATCACGTCTTTTATCCATAGTGGCTTAACTTCCATACCGTCAGTGTTCAGCCTATGATAATCGTGAGTATTTTTAATGAAACTATCTAACTGTAGCATAGATTGGCTAACCATATCCAATAACTCTGTTACTTCAGGGGTAACATTCTCTGTAGTTTTGGCTATTTCTACTAAGCTGATTACACTAAGAATAGGATCACGAAGGCCGTGGGTAATACTGTAAGCAAATTCATCCAAGGCGTTGTATGCATTCTGCAATTCTTCATTTTTCTTCAACAGTAAAGAATGCGTCATGTAATGTTTGCATCCTTCTTCTATAGCTACCCTTAACTCTTGCTCTTCCCAAGGCTTTTTAATGTATCTGTAAACGTTACCTTTATTAATAGCCCCAATTACCGATTCCACATCAGTATACCCGGTGATAAGCATTCTTACAGGCTTAGGATATAGCTTGCGTACTTGTTCTAAAAATTCAATTCCTGTGGTTTCAGGCATGCGCTGATCTGTCAGCACTACTTTTATATCAGGGTGATGTTCTAAAATATCCATAGCTGCCTTAGCGCTCTGTGCTACCAAAACAGTATAGTTATGGCGAAATGTAGCCTTAAAACTATTCAGGTTATTTTCTTCGTCATCAACGTAAAGGACTTTGATGGGATTACTTTGCATGACCTGGGAGGGATATTTTAATAAAGTTAAAAAATATTATACTAGTCTTTGAATTCATTCCTACCGTTTTTTCACCCCTTTTTATTTGCTTTATCCATTTGCTCATGATAATAATTCGACATATCTCTTACCAGCCGTTTATAGGAAAAATTTTCTGTAGCATGTATTGCCCCTCTTTGTCCGAAATTTTTTCGCTGTTCGGGGTTATCAATTAACCTGATAAGTGCGGATGCAAGGCTTTCCTTATCGCCAGGCTCGGTAATGTAACCAGTTTCGCCTTGTATTACGATGTCGCTAACCCCTCCAACATTAGTGGAAACCACAGGGCGCGAAGCTGCCTGCGCCTCAATAAGAGATAATGGTGTACCCTCGTTGTGCGATGTAAGAACAACAATATCAAGCCCTGCCAAAACCTCATCTACATTCTCTTGCCACGAGATACAAGTGGCAGTGGCCAGCTTCTTATCAACCGGATAGTACGAATATGCTATATTATGGCTCTGGAACTCCTTTTCCATATTCGGCCGCATATCACCATCGCCTACTACCAGGAATTTTATTTTTTTACTGGTTTCAGCTAACACCATCGCCGCAGCCTCAACAAATAGCGAGTGGTTCTTAAT
>JAEZIL010000084.1 GCA_023436685.1 Bacteroidota bacterium
CTATTGCCCAATATTTTTTCCACTCTTTCTTTCATTTCACTGGCAGCCTTGTTGGTAAAAGTGAGTGCCAGTATATTGAATGCATCAATGCCATTTCGCATCAAATGGGCAATACGTGTTGTTAATACTTTTGTTTTGCCGCTGCCTGCACCGGCAACTATCATCAAGGGCCCGTTTATATGCTCTACTGCCGCTCTTTGGTTTTCATTTAAACCTTCCAGGTAATCATGCATGTTGCAAATCTACATTTTTTGCTCTGTCTTAAAGTGTTAGAAAGGCTGTGTTAAAGAAATTAAAAATCATAATTTAGGCACTTTCAATTATATACCTGACAAGTAAATTTGCGCATATCTATGCTTCGTTTTCAACATATATCGCACTTATTGTCCTTAGGTCTTGTTCCTGTAATTATATTGCTTTTTGTGGGGTATATATACTGGCGAAGAAACAAGCGCAAAAAGCTGGGTAATGAAAGATTGGTAAACGAACAGATCAAAGGGTTTATGCCTGGCCGGGTCACGCTAAAATTTATTATTCTTTCAATAGCAGTTACAATGTTAGCAATTGGCTGGGCAAACTTACAAATGGGAGCTAAAACAGAGAACATACAAAGAAAAGGGGTAGACGTAGTAATAGCTTTAGATGTAAGTAAGAGCATGCTGGCTAAAGACATACAGCCTGACAGGTTGACCAGGGCCAAACAACTTATAACGCGTATTGTTGATAAAATGCAAAATGACAGAGTAGCATTGGTAGTTTTTGCGGGTAGGGCATACTTGCAAGTGCCACTTACCATAGATTATAGTGCAATGAAAATGATGCTGCAAAACGTATCGCCAAACCTTATTCCAACCCAAGGTACAGTCATCAGCGATGCTATTGATCTTTCCATGAATTCTTTTTCGCAAAAGGAGAAAAAATATAAATCACTTGTAATCATTTCTGATGGTGAAGACCATGACGAAAAAGCTATCGCTAAGGCAAAAGACGCATCAGATGCAGGTATTATTATTCATACAATTGGAGTAGGGTCTCCACAAGGCACAACCATCGTCGATCCTGAAACTAAAAAAGTTAAGTTAGATGAAAATGGTACGCCTGTACTCAGCAGGCTAAATGAAGAAGAACTAAAACAAATAGCTGTAGCCGGTAAAGGCTCATATAGCTTATTGCAAAATACTGACAGGGTGGCTAGTAAAATAACAGATGAGATTGATAACATGGAGCAAAAAAACCTTGGGGCAGTTGTGTTTACAGACTATAAAAGCTTCTTTCAATATTTTTTGGGTATTGCACTGGCTGCCTTATTGCTTGAATGGTTTTTACCGTCATCTTATACCGGTTCAAGAAGCAAAACAAAAGTAAAAACCGCATGAAGTATTTGAAACTGGCAATTGTATTTGTATCAGCTATGCTACCCTCACTATTATATGCGCAAGAACGGAAACTTGTACGGGAAGGCAATAAGCTATACGAACAAAAGCGATATAGGGAAGCTGCTAATGCCTACCAGCAAGCATTAAGCAAAAACCCAACTTATACCCCCGGAATGTTTAACCTAGGTAACTCCATGTACCAGCAAAAACAATTTGAAGCAGCACGCAAGGTAATGAGTACAACTGCAAAAGCAGAAAAGGATAGGAATAACAAAGGGGCAGCTAATTATAATATTGGCAACACCTATATGCAGGAGCAAAAATGGCAGGAAGCTATAGATGCATATAAACAAGCATTACGTAACAATCCGCAGGATGCGGATGCGAAGTATAACTTATCATATGCATTAGCCATGCTAAAAAAGCAACAGGGTAGTGGTGGTGGGAAAGATAAGAACCAAGATAAAAATGACGATAAGAAAAATAAAGACCAACAGGAAAAGGAGAATAAGCAAGACAAAAAGGATCAAAACGAACAAGATAACAGCAAGAATAACGAGCAAGAAAATAAGCAACAGGAAAGGCCGCAACCTCAGCCAAGTAAGTTATCTAAAGAGCAAGCAGAACAACTATTAAATGCATTGCAACAAGAAGAAAGAAAGCTTCAGGATAAGCATCAAAAAGAAAAAGGTGTGCCAGTTAAGATAGATAAAGATTGGTAGCAGAAGTAATTTTATTTCTTCTTTATAAGCGGTTAATAATTTTCTTGACTTATACGTTGTTCACATTTTTTCAACACAGCAAAATTTTTTTCTAAATATTTTTTTTAGTAGGAGAAATTATTTTTAATATTGTGATAGGATTGTACTTACTAACCCATCCTTTATAGAGTCCGGCGGTTGAAAAACACGCTGGACTTTTTTTATTGTGGCCTGTAAGCCTTTTGTGGCAACAGTTTCAAAGTGCTTAGTTTTATTTATGCTTAAGTATTATTTGTTTTACAAACCATACCAAGTGCTTTGTCAATTTTCGCCCGAAGGAGAAAAGCAAACATTGGCATATTATTTACACGGGTTTCAAAAAGATATTTATCCTGTAGGCCGATTAGACTTTGACAGTGAGGGGTTGCTTTTACTTACTAACGATAAGCAGTTAACACATCAGTTGCTTGAGCCAAAATTTGCACACACAAAATCTTATTGGGTGCAAGTGGAAGGTAGTATTACCGACGAGGCTTTGGTTAAGCTGCGCCATGGTGTAACAATATCTGTGACAGGAAAACGATATACTACAAAACCTGCTAGAGCGACCGAGCTTGAACTTGAACCTGATGTGCCTGAACGGAATCCGCCAATACGCTATAGAAAAAACATACCTACATCCTGGATAGAGTTAACAATAACAGAAGGGAAAAACAGGCAAGTGCGTAAAATGTGTGCTGCCGTGGGGTTTCCTGTATTACGTTTAGTTCGTAGTGGCATAGGTAAAGTAGGACTGAATGGATTGATGCCGGGAAAGTGGAAAGAAATAGATGCCTCTGTTATAAGTAATTTGAAACATTAAACACTACTGCATTATTTTAATTCATCATCTTAGCGGGAATAGCGAAGGGATACCTTATTTTTGTGCCGTTAATATTATTATACAAGTATGTTCAATTTAATTTTGTTTGGCCCTCCGGGTAGTGGTAAGGGAACACAGTCGGCCAATGTAGTTAAATCTTATCGCCTGCATCATATTTCAACGGGTGACCTATTGCGCGATGAAGTATCTCGTCAAACACCGCTTGGTATTGAAGCTAAAAAATTTATGGATCAAGGCTTATTGGTTCCTGATGAAGTGGTTATAGGAATGATAAGCTCTAAAATTGACGAGACACCCAATGCACGTGGTTTCATTTTTGATGGTTTCCCGCGTACAAAAGCACAGGCTGAAGCATTGGATAAGTTGCTTGAATTTAAGAACACAGAGATACACCTTGTATTATCGCTTGAGGTGCCGGAGCATGATCTGGTAACCAGGTTGCTAGGCCGTGGGGCAGTGTCAGGCCGCAGTGACGATAATGAAGAAGTGATAGCAAAACGAATAAAAGAATATTACGCTAAAACTGAGCCCGTTGCCGACCATTATAACGCACAAGGCAAGCTTGAGCGTATAAAGGGAGACAATTCGATAGATGAGACATTTGTATTACTCACCAAGGAAATAGATAAATACCTACTGCCAGCATAGTGGAGAAAGGAAATTTTGTAGATTATATACGCATATTCTGCCGTTCCGGTAAGGGAGGGGCAGGCAGCTCTCATTTTGCCCGCACTAAGTTCAATCCTAAGGCTGGGCCCGATGGCGGAGACGGAGGCCGTGGAGGGCATATTATTTTACGAGGCAACTCACAGCTATGGACTTTGCTTCATTTACGTTACTATAAGAATGTACTAGCAGAAAATGGCGAGAACGGGGGCAAGAATAATTGCACCGGGCGTGATGGGAAAGACATAATTATAGAAGTACCCCTAGGCACTATAGCTCGAGATGAAGAAACACAGGAAATAGAAGCAGAAATACTGGAGGATGGACAAGAAGTAGTATGGATACCAGGTGGCCGCGGAGGATTAGGTAACTCCAATTTCGCTACGCCTACCAATCAGGCACCTGAATATGCCCAACCTGGAGAGATGGGAATAGAAGGGTGGAAATTTCTGGAGCTTAAAATATTGGCAGATGTAGGTTTAGTTGGTTTCCCTAATGCGGGTAAGTCTACGTTGCTATCAGTTGTTAGCGCAGCAAAACCTAAGATAGCAAATTATGCATTTACTACCCTGACACCGCAATTAGGCATGGTTTCCTATCGCGACAATAGATCTTTTGCAATGGCCGATCTGCCTGGCATTATTGAGGGTGCAGCTGAAGGTAAAGGGTTGGGACATAGGTTTCTGAGGCATATTGAACGGAATGCGGTCTTGCTATTTTTAATTCCGGCAGATAGTGCCGATCACGCAAAAGAATTCAATATCCTTATTAGCGAGTTAGAACAATACAACCCTGAGTTGTTAAACAAACGTATGCTGATAGCTATTAGTAAAAGTGATATGCTGGATGATGAATTGAAGAACGAAATATCAGCAACATTACCTCATAACATACCGCATTTATTTATTTCCTCTGCAGCTAACATTGGCATTCAGGCACTGAAAGATGCAGTTTGGGAAGCGCTTTCTGATGAATCTGGCATTTAATAAAGAAGCCGTACAATTTGTACGGCTTCTTTATTTCCTATTATTTATTAGTTATCAAGTGTAGTTTAATATTTACTTCAGGGCGAATAAATTTATCTCCCAGGCTTTTATCATTGCCGTACGTTATGTCCCATTGTGTTCTGTCTATATTAAATTCTGCATCTGCAGTAACCTGGTTCCCGTTCGAAGCTATTTTAGCAGGGAAAGTAATGCTCTTAGTAATCCCTTTCATAGTAAGGTTGCCGGTAATAGTATGTGTTGCATCCTTCATAATCACATCGCTACCAGTCACCCCTTGTTTTACTTCTGTTATTTCAAATGTTGAACTTGGGTACTTTGAAACATTAAAGAAATCCTCGCTTTTTAAATGCCCTTGTAGTTTGGCATTGCCTTCAGCGTCTTGATCGTCTGGCGTTAAGGTATTCATGTCGATAGTGAATTTACCTCCTATAAGCTTGCCCTCTGGTGCAGATAAAGATCCATCTGATAGCTTAAGTGTTCCATGGTGCCTTCCTACTGGTTTTGTTCCTACCCATTCAATAACGCTTTTTTGAATATCAGCTTTATATTCTGCACTTAAGGTTTGTGATACTGATTGTGCTTCAGTAGCTTCTGCTTTGTCGGCCTTCGGAGCATTTTGACAGGAAAATAGAATTAATGGTGTAATAGCAATAATTAAGCGTTTCATAAAAAGATGTTTTTGATATTGCTTATTTTCTAAAAAATGAAGCCTGGGCGGCATAATCTGTATAATAAGCTTATTATTAATAGATATGACTGTCTTTGTGGAATTTATTACACTTAAACCTATCGTATAAGCTTTAAGCATGCGGTTGATTCTTCTACATACAATTTATGAGGTAAACCCAGGCATAGTGTATAGTTAAGCTCCTGGTGGCCTGCAGGGAAATTAAAACATACAGGATAATCATATTCTCTTACTTTATCCAATATGATCTCTTCGATGGTTTGGCCAAGTGGTCTGGTAGTCTCTTTCATATCAGTAAAGCCTCCTACAATAAGTCCGGCTATGTTTTGCAATTTGCCTGCGCGTTTTAGGTTTAACATCATCCGGTCTATATTATAATAGTATTCGCCAACATCTTCAATAAAAAGAATTTTACCAGAGGTGTCAACTTCAGATACAGAACCGGTGAGATGGGCTAGTATGGCCAGATTGCCTCCTGTTAAAATTCCTTCTGCTTTGCCTTTACGATTATTTAAATTAGCACTTGTATTATAGTTCAATTCGTCACCTTGCAATGCAGCAAAAAAGCTATTTAAATGTTCGCTACCTAAAGCTTCTGGTTTATATGCATTACACATGGGGCTATGAAGTACAGGTATTTCAAACTGCGCTTGTATATGATTTAGCAACACAACTATGTCACTAAACCCGCATACCCATTTAGGCTTTTTGATAAAAGCGTCAAAGTTAATTTGATCAATAATACGGCTGAGCCCGTAGCCCCCCCTACCCATTAA
>JAEZIL010000126.1 GCA_023436685.1 Bacteroidota bacterium
CATGACATTTGGGAGCACATAACAACTGAACAATAATGTCTTACTGCACAGCCATCGTACACATGAGCGATGAAAAGAAAGCGATACATAAACCCTACCACGATGAGCAATACGGATTCCCGATACATGACGATAACGAACTGTTTTGCAGGCTGGTACTTGAAATAAACCAGGCAGGCCTAAGCTGGGAAACAATACTGAAAAAGGAAAAGACATTCAGGAAGGCGTATAGCAATTTCAATATAAAGAAGGTTGCAGCCTATACAGAAGCAGACAGGGAGCGGTTAATGAATGATCCGGGCATTATCCGCAACCGGTTAAAAATAAATGCAGCTATAGAGAATGCAAAGACAATTTTACAATTGCAGAAGGAGCATAGCTCGTTCGAGAAATGGCTGGAATATCACCACCCTAAAACGAAAGAAGACTGGGTAAAGTTGTTCAAGAAGACATTTAAATTTACTGGTGGCGAGATAGTAAACGAATTTCTGATGAGCATAGGTATGCTGCCCGGTGCGCATGATGCCAGTTGCCCTGTATACAAGAAGGCAATGAAAGAAAAACCGCTGTGGGCCAGGAAGGCTTAGGTGAGCGGGGCTTTTTGTTTTTCTACAGCAGTATATAGCTTATAGTATTCGCCCTGCTGCTGCAATAGCTGGTTGTGGTTGCCGCGTTCTATTATCTGCCCTTTATCCATCACAATGATCTCGTTGGCCTTGCGGATAGTAGACAAGCGGTGCGCAATAACTATAGAGGTACGTCCTTTTATCAATGTATCGATAGCGTGTTGTATCAGTTGTTCGCTTTCACTATCAACCGACGAAGTGGCCTCGTCTAGTATAAGGATAGAAGGATTGTATAGCAACGCACGGGCAAACGATAGCAACTGGCGCTGGCCTTGCGACAAGGTATTACCACGCTCCATTACATTGAACAGGTAGCCACCCGGCAAGCGCATAATAAAGTTGTGAATGCCCAGCACTTTACAAACGTGTTCAACACGCTCAATAGGAATGCTTTCATTGCGCAGGGTGATATTATCGTAAATAGTACCGGAAAATAAGAATACATCCTGCAATACAATGCCGATATGCTTGCGCAGGCTATAAATATCATATTCATCCAGGTTGCGGCCATCTATCATAATCTTGCCGCCTTCTATTTCGTACAACCTGTTCAATATACTGATGATAGAGGTTTTGCCTGCACCTGTGTGCCCAACTACTGCCATAGTATTGCCGGCAGGTATATGAAAGCTAATACCTTTCAGTACGGGAACATCTTTCTTGTAGCTGAAATGTACCTCTTCAAAACATACATCGCCTTTTATATGCTGCGCCACATAACTGCCGTTGTGCTGCAGGTGATCTTTACTATCCAATACGGTCAAAACACGTTCGCCGGCCACCATGCCCATTTGCAATACGTTAAACTTATCGGCCATCATACGCAAGGGGCGGAAGAGAAGGTTGAGATACATGACAAAGGCTATTACAACTCCCTGGGTCACTTCATAATGCAACAGGCGCGATGCACCCCACCATACCAGCAGGCCCATAGATAAGGCAAGTATGATCTCTACAACAGGGAAGAAAACCGAATATGCGAATATGGCATTGATATTTGCATTGCGGTGCTCTTTATTGATGGCGTTGAATTTCTCCATCTCTTTGTGCTCTGCAGCAAAGGCTTGTACTATATACATACCCACTATATGCTCCTGCACAAAAGCATTAAGCTGTGCCACCGCATTCCGTACACGATGGAAGGATTTATTAACGCTTTCTTTAAAATAGTAAGTAGCTACAACAAGAAATGGGAAAGGGATAAGACAAACCAACGTAAGGCGCCAGTCGGTAATAAACATAACCGTCATAATAGCAAGGATGGTAAGTACATCGGCAACTATGGAGATGATACCTTCCGAGAATACATCGTTTACAGCCTCAATATCGTTGATGGTGCGTGTAGTAAGGGTGCCAATAGGGGTGCGGTCGTAATAGGCTACATCCTGGTACAGTATCTTCTGGAATACTGTTTTGCGCATATCGTTTACTACGCTTTGTCCTAGCCAGTTGATGCGGTACATAAACCAAAAGCGCAACAGGCTTTCTATAAGCAACACCCCTAGTTGTATGGCACTGATCCATATTAACCCTTCAAGCCAACTGTTGCTAATGTATTTATCAACCGACTCTTGTATAAGATATGGGCGCAGCGGTGCAAGCCCTGCCAGCACCAGCGACATAAAGATGGTGAGGTAAAAACTACCTTTATATGGCCCAGCGAAGGAGAATATCCTGCGTAGCAGCCTGGTGTCAAATATCTTTTTTATAGTAGTATCCTGTGCCAAGCTATTTAGTCCTGTTCTTCTTTTACACTCATTAAGTATGCCTTGATAAAATCGTCGATCTCACCATCCATTACAGGGCCTACATTTCCTACTTCAAAATCGGTACGGTGGTCCTTTATCATTTTGTATGGGTGAAATACGTAAGATCGTATCTGTGAGCCCCATTCTATTTTCTTTTTCGATGAGTTAGCCGCGTTCTTTAACTCTTCACGCTTGCGCAATTCTTCTTCGTACAGGCGGCTTTTCAACATAGTCAAAGCTTTCTCGCGGTTCTCGCCCTGCGTACGTGCCTGCTGGCATTCTACAATTATACCCGATGGTATATGCTTAAGTCTTACAGCAGTTTCTACCTTGTTCACATTCTGGCCGCCCTTGCCCCCTGCCCGGTAAAACTCCCATTCCAGGTCGGCCGGGTTTACACTTATTTCTATACTATCATCTATAAGCGGGTAAACAAATATGGAGGCAAATGATGTATGCCTGCGTGCATTAGAGTCGAAAGGGGAGATGCGCACCAGGCGATGTACCCCGCTTTCTGCTTTTAGTAAACCATATGCAAACTCGCCATCAAACTCGAGGGTGGCTTGTTTAATGCCTGCCCCATCGCCATACTGCACATCTATTTCCGATACTTTCCAGCCTTGCTTTTCGCCATACATGCGGTACATGCGCAGCAACATCTCGGCCCAATCCTGGCTTTCGGTGCCACCTGCACCACTATTTATTACCATAACGCCCGGCATTTCGTCTTCCGGCTCGTTGAGGGTAGACTTAAATTCCAGTTCGTCTATATCTTTCAGCGCTTTATTGTAAGCAGCCTGCACTTCGGTTTCTTCTGCCTCGCCTTCTTTCCAAAAATCGAACAGGATAGCGAAATCTTCTACTGAGGTATTTACCTGATCGTAGAGGTCCATCCAGAATTTATTGATTTTAATTTCTTTCAGTATACCGGTGGCACGTGCGTTATCATCCCAAAATCCGGGTGCGAGGGTAAGCTGTTTGTCGTTCTCTGTTTTTGCTAAACGGTCATCGATACGGAGGAAGCGGTGCAAATGCTGCACACGCTCGCGCATCTCTTTCAGGTTTTCCTGAGTCATAAGAGGGCAAAGTTACGATGTTTGGGGGTCAGTTGAGGAGTTCGTTCTGGTCGCTATCCACTATCACCTCGGGCTTGCTTTTGAAGGTGAAGTTGCGCTGCGATACATAGCTGAATACTGCTACGCAGATAGTAGTGAGCAACTTGGCTGGTGTTGGGAACATGCCAAACCATTCGATAAATATCTTGAGGAACACATAGTTGAGGAGAATACACATACCCACTAATAGCGCATAGCGGAATAGCTGTACTTTGCCATGCAGGTTTGATTCGGGGAATACAATGTATTTGGACAAAATAAAACCTGAGGGAAAACTGATGCAGAAAGACATTATAAATGCAGCTATGTATGGCGCAATGGTAATGCTGCCAACATGTACAGGCATTTTATCTAATATAAAGTTGTAGCTGATAGAATACAATGCCAGATCGAACAAGGTGTTGCTACCCCCGCAGGCCAGGTAGCGAAATGTCTGTTTGTCTATAAACCGCGCAAATGGAGTATGGAAAAAGTCGATTATGGACAGGATTATATTTCTGACAACACGAAACATTGGAAGCGGCAAAAATAATGGAAATTGTAGTTGATTGAATGAAGGTTTAAAAATTGAGTAGTATTAATATGTATAAGTGTCTGATATTATAGCTTCACTTCTCTCAGCCGTTTAAAGAAGTCTTTTTCTTTTTCGCCACAAATGCGCAACAGGTCGCTCAATTCATCGTACGATGCTACGCCTTGCCTGTTTTTCATAACACGGGCAGCGTTGTAGGCAAAGTTGCGCCAATCATCGCCTATAGCAGTAAGTTCTTGTGAGAACTGTTGCAGGTCATCGCGCTTCAACAGTTCGCCGGCTTCCTGAAGAAAGGCAGCATACAGGAAACGAAAACCACCGCCCCCCGTGCCTATTTCCTCCTGCATACGTATAATATTACCCAGGTATAATGCCGACTTGCGTGGTGTAAGCTTTTTAGGATACTCTTTTATCTTTTTAGCCAGTAAAAAAATAGCCTTATTGCCAAACCAGGGCAATGGTGGCGACAGCATAAAGAAACCGGTTTGCTTGATACCGTCTTTTATAGCCTTCTCAAAATTTATAGATGAAGGAACATTTTTTACATAGTACATAAACCCACTAGGCTCAGGAGCGCCTTTGGCGAAACGAGCTTTGGATAGATCTTCAGGGGTGATAACCGATGATGTTTCCAATATTGGGTCGCTTACCAGGTATTCATTACTATCTTTCCCGTACACCACTAGGTTGTGTGCGTTGAAATGGAAGCGATAGGCCTCGGGCATATAAGGCAGATAGTATACGCTACTTTGCATACCTACAGGCTTGCCTGAGGATAGTACTTCGTCGAGCGCTTTATTGGCTTTTTCAGGTGTGCTGAATTTTGCTGTTTTGATATCTATATTAAGACGCTGCGTTACTCTTTTGAAAATAGCCCCCGGCCAGGTACGAAAGGTAGTGCCCGGTGTGCCACTAACCTTAAGAAAAGGAAGATGGCCGAAAAATATACCTGCACCTATACCAAAAGCCATAGGCTCGGTTATCTCTATCCCCTCGTGGCGTAGCAAATTGGCAGTTACCCCGCTTTCGCAATGCGCGTGCTGGTAATGCCTGAACTGTGTAGAACTCATCTATGTTTTATGAAACTTATTTGCCAAAGTTAACTAACTCGAGCACAGTGATATTGAAAATATTGGCATAGGTCTGCAGCATTTCGGGCGACAGCTTGTTGAAAGCAGCAGGTTTCATGTGCCGCTTTACCTGCCACTGCCATTTCCCTGCATACTTGGCCAGCAGCGACAAATCCATTAGGCTTTTCTTCATGTAAAATGCCAGTGGGCTTAGTTCCCCCCGTTTTATCGCTTCAACAGTTTCGTTCAGCTCTTCGTCTGCTGCATCCCAAGCCTGCTTCATGGCAAAATTTTCTGCTTCCCAGCCTGCGGAATTAACGCCGGTATATTTACCGTCTTTATCGGTAGCATATACCAGTTTTTTTAATTTTTCGCCTTCCTTAAAGTTCTTAGGATCCTGTGGAACCTCGTTAATATTCATTAATGCTAATTAAAATATATAAGCAAATTTCGGTATTAAATGCCAATTAAAATTGCTTAATAGGTGATTTTCCCCCACAGTTTATTAACAGAAAATTATTAGATTGCTTTAAGGAAAATTTTAACATTACCCCATTCAACCCAGTTTCATGTGTTTTAAAGTATCACCTCCCCATTGGTAATATATTGGTACAAGGCTACTACTTGCATTGAATTAATTACCCACATATTTAATCCGTTTACGTAAATATCCCTAGTATGTTTATAAAGTCAAAAGTGCTAAAAAGCTTAATGCTACTATGCACGATGTTTCTATCGGTTGCCAGCCAGGCACAAACTACCCTCATGTCGCCCACGGTAGATGATGGTGGATTTGAAAGTTCGCCTACTACCTGGAATTTTATTCAGAATACCACTTCCACGTCTTCTGCTAACAGGTGGGAAATTGGTTCTACCACTACCGGTACCAATATTCCCGGTGTAGTTGGCGGCTCAAATGCTGCTTATATAACTACAGGCGCAAGTGGCTCGCCCTGGGCATATTC
>JAEZIL010000181.1 GCA_023436685.1 Bacteroidota bacterium
GGATATTGGAGGCTATACCGATCAAGGCCATATTAACCTTGGTTCCGGCTATAGCTGGGTAAACGTAGGTATCATATATGCAGGCCCTACAGGTGTTCAGGTAAATGTCACTTTGCATAGGGCTGGTAGCGGCCATTACCTGTTCATATACGATTGGAACGCACCAGCTGTATTTGGCGGACCTGGAACTGGTTTAACGTTATCCAGCGTTACACAGCTATCTAACATTACTACTGCAACGCGTATTAGTATGGACTCTCACAGGGGCTATGGTACCGGTATTATATGGGAAGACCCCACAAATGGCGTGAATATTGTTGCCGGCAACAATAACAACTTTGGACCGGCTTTCAACATGACGAATACAATGTTCCATGTTGATCCTGATGTTGCCTTTACACATGCCAGCTCGCTTGATTTGCATATAGCAGCATATAACCGCAGGCGGTTTGCTATATACGAATACTTTATTAACTGGAGCGATATCATACCAGGTGGCCCACTTGCGTTGCTTTGCCCTCCGGGCCCTCCGTTTAGCCTGTGTAGTATGCCTATGACACTTGAAGATGTGAACCCGGTAGCCCAATCTCCATACTATGATATACATATAGATGCGCCAGATCATTACGGCATTCCTAACTGGTCTTATGTATATACTAATAGCAAAGAGATATACAACCGTGTAATGAATTACAATCCCGGCACACTATCATCAGGCGGTGTTCCTGCCACTATAAACCTAACCAATGGCAGCTATCCTCTTCCCCCGGGTTTACCGCCAATAAATAACAATGGTAACTATCGCCCCGTAGTAGCTTATGACCAAAATACAAGCCCTGCCAGCTATTATATTGGTTGGGTTACAGGCCATATGGACCCGGGATATAACCCCAATAGCAGGGCTTATGTAGCTGCACAGTTTAGAGAAGATGGTAGTTTAATGAATCCCGGCAATCCTTTATTGGGTGTTATCAATATTCCGGCAACTATTTCTAAGACTCCTTCAATAGCTTTTGGTAAGCACAACGACCAGGGCAATGGCTTATATGCAGTATATACTACATACAATGGTGCTGAACATTTGTTAACACACAAGATGACACCATGGAGCATAGGTACATTCCGAGAAGACCCTACCTCTGTTGAAGAGCACATGGCGGGTGGTGAGGTGAGCCTGTATCCTAATCCGTTCAATACATCATTGCAATTAACTGTACCAACAGCATTCAGCAATGAGGTAATTCGCCTGAATATTACCGATATGTTAGGAAAATCGGTTGGGAACGCTACTGGCAAAGCAGCTGATTTGAACACTTATCTGCAAAACATCTCAGCTCAGCTATCGTCAGGAACTTACCTAGTCAATATTGCCATACCAAACGCAGAATATACTAAACAATTTAAAGCTGTTAAGGCTCAATAACTTATCCAATTGTTTTTTTGAAAGCCAGATTCTATATCTGGCTTTCTTTTTCTTGGCACATTATTTACTGTATTGATTGACCAAAGCCTAAAGTCATGGACGATTTGACCAAACGCAACAAGCAAGACAGCATTCGCATAAATGTGCATGAAGTACATGAGCTACAGTACTGGAAAAGGGAACTAAACGTTTCTGCAGATGAATTGTGTAAAGCTGTAGAGAAAGTAGGCGTCATGGTGGAAGATGTACGTGAAGAACTTAATAAACAATGATGAACGACATGGGACTAATGTTTACAGCTCAAGATGCGCATGATGGACTTCTGACTACCTATAGTGTTTACTGCACAGAAGATGCCCAGCACAAGGTGCATTGCGAGGGCGCCATATATAATCTTAAGAAAGATGACCAGGGCAACTTCGTATTTATTGATGATAGTGTGCCTGAATGGCTAAAGGCTAAAGAACAGCAAATAACATTGAAGCTACAACAGCAACCTATCAAATAGCACCTTACCTGAACATTATATCCAGAACCTGTTCCGGTAATACTTCAAAGATCTTTTTGTATACCTGGTCGTAGCCGTAGGTATATAGTAATGCATACTGTCCTACGGGGAGTTTCACCAGCTTGCTATCCAGCCCCACGGGAAATATGTCCTGCACTTCCTTTTCAATACCGTTGTTGGTGCTGTAAATTTTCATTTGCTTCACCATTGCGATATTCAATAAATTTATCTGCCCAAATTTTGAAGGGTCTTCAGACCTGATCTTTGAACCCGGCTTTAGCACAACTGTTTCTTCTTTACGTTTTGGCTTTGCAGATACTATTGTATCTATAACAGCCGCCGGTTTTTCCTCAATAGGTTTTGTCTTTACAACCGGATAACCTGCTTCTTTAGGCTTCCTGGCTACAGGCCTGGCAGCAGCAGTTGCAACAGGTTTCCTTACTCTGAATTGTGCTGCTATATGGTTGATACACGCCTGCATAGTTGCTTTATCCTTTATCTCGAAGATATTATCCATGCAATATCTGTCGGCAGATGCATCTTTACCCAAGTCGGCTTTATACAATCTATATAGCTTATCTTTTTTACCGCTGTTCATTAGTGCACTACAATTATCTTCAGTGCAACTATTATCGCCCTGCAGCAGCACTACGCTATACCTGTAGCGCACAGTGTCTGCTAAATCTACGAGTAAAGCTTTCGTTATTGCATAAGCGCCACCGCCCGTTCCTTTAGGTTGCAAATCGTTCAGCCTCAAAGCTACCTGTGCTGCATTGTCTTTGCTATATGCTACTTCCATACGGGTATCCTCACATTTGTTGAGACTTTTGCCAAACTGGTGCCCAAAAACACGCAGGCCAAATTCTACTTCACCATTGTTTTGATTAATGCTGTCTATTACTGAGTTTATTATTTCTGAAGCTACCTGAAACCTGTTTTCTGTACCCGGCTGAAATGATTCAGACATGGCTTGCGAACCATCCAGCACAAACAGTATTCTGTCTGTTTTTTTGCCCGGTTGGGCATTAGCTATAAATACCGTGAGCAGCTGTATCAGTACCAGGTACGATATATAAATTCTACGCTTCATTGATAAGTCTACAAAGATATAAGAAGGGCATCAGAACACATGGATATTTTCCATCTTCGTTGTTAAGTTTTGCTAAGTCTTCTGTCATAAAAAATTTTTTTTGTGCGACAGTTCGCCGCTGATAAGCTTTGTGGATAAGGCTTCTATGTGTCAATTGCCGCATTGCTGTTTTTACAAAACTTAGCATTACCTAACATAGTATCATTTTTACCGACCATACAAATATAGCACTTTTACAATAAAAAAACATACAAGTGACACTAAAATGTTGAGAATAGTCCTATTATCAACCCTAACGAGACATAAAACCAGATATTGATATGATTAATAAAAAGCACTTTGAATGCCAATTTTATAACCCGGTATTGAAATACTTATTCAGGCTGAGACACATAATGTAACTGATGATGTTCAACTATATTTCATCGCAGCACTTTGCCGTATTTTTACAGATATGAACAAAGTAACCTGGATAATACTGGCTTTAACGGCCGGTGCGTTTCTGCCCATACAAGCAGGCATTAATGCAAAGCTTGGCAAGGCGGCACAAAGCGCCGTTTTTGCATCATTAACATCATTTGTTGTAGGCATGTTAGGTTTAGTACTGTATATGCTGCTCACACGCGAAAACGTATCTATATCCGGCCTTAAAACTGCACCTGCCTATGCGTGGCTGGGTGGGCTGCTGGGCGCTTTCTATGTTACAGTTATTGTACTGGCTTTTCCGAAGCTGGGCCCGGGGCTAACGTTTGGCCTTGTAGTTGCCGGGCAAATGATCTTTTCAGTTCTGCTGGAACATAACCAGATACTTGTAGCAGAGCGCAACCCGCTAACTTTATTGAAATTGCTGGGCGTGGCAATGATAATAGCAGGTGTAATCATTGTTCGTAAGTTTTAATATACATATCCATAAAAACCCTTTATAAAACTTCTTATCATAAATTTGTCACAACATATAAGAGAGAGCAATGGCCAAAATATTACTTGTTGAAGACGATCCACTTATCAGGCGGATGGTTGAAATGAAATTTCAAAAAGAAGGCTTTGAAGTTATAAGCTGTATAGATGGAAAGGAGGGATTGGAAAAACTGGGTACTGAGAACCCCGATGTAGTGCTTACCGACCTGATGATGCCTTATGTATCGGGCCTGGAAATAATAACTGCGGTAAAAAGCATAAAACACAGAGATATACCTGTGATCCTCTTTTCAACAATGGGCCAGGAGCATATTGTAGAAGAAGCCTTTAATTTAGGGGCAGACGATTATATCAATAAGCCTTTCAGCGTTAACGAGCTTACTATACGCATCAGAAAGCAGCTTAAACGTATCTAGGATGGGCAAGAGCGATCTCTTCTCCAGGCTGGTAACTGCGCAACACCTGTACTTTGCCGCGGCAATTTTTGGTGTGCTTACCTTTGCCATAGTTACAATAATCTACTTTTTCCTTTACCGTAAGAAAAAAAGGCACCTTACCAATATTGAGATAACTGAAGTTTTCAATAAATGGCTGAGCGATATTTTGCTGGAGCAGGAGCCTGACCTGAACATATCGGACGAACTAGGCAAATACCTGAAACACCGCAATAACCGCCATCATATAATTGAAAGCCTTATCAATGTAAGAAAGAACTTTACCGGCAAAGCTATTGACAATGTTATTCGCCTTTATAAAAGCCTGGGGTTCAAAGAAGATTCTATTAAGAAAATGAATAGCGTTTTATGGCATGAAAAGGCCAGGGGCATCTATGAACTCTACATGATGAACCAACGCGATGAATTTCCAGATATGTTCCGGTACACCAATAGCAATAACCCGTACGTGCGTATGGAAGCGCAAACTGCTATAATAGGTTTTGAGGGGTTTAAGGGCCTTGTGTTTCTTGATGAACTAATATACCCCCTGCACGAATGGCAGCAAATAAAACTGCTGGAACAGCTGAACACTTTGGATACGGAAGCAATGCATCATTTACCATTATGGCTGCAATCAGAAAACAAATACGTAGTACAATTTGCGCTAAAACTTGCAGAAATATACCGCCAATACCAGGTACACGACCTGGTTATACAATGCCTGCAAGATTCCAGTGAAGCCATAAGGGCACAGGCTATAAAAACATTAGGCAAAATAGCCCTGCCTGAAACTATAGAACTACTGAAAGCCAGTTATACTAATGAAACTATTGAAAACAGGAAGAAGATAATACAGCAGATAGGCATTAACGGCGGAGAAAATGAATTAGCTTTTTTAACTCCCCAACTAAATGATACCAGTGCTGATATTGCCCTTGAAGCCACAAGAGCTATATTTAAAATAAAAGGCACCATTGACAGTGCAGCCCTTGTTGAAGTATCAGAAAGAAACACACTAATTTATGAACAAGTAAAGGCGGAGATGAACAGATGAATTGGGCAAAAATAGCTATCGACTTGCTTACTTATGGCATCTTCTTATATGCAGCTGTACTACTGCTATCTTATATAGCTATAGCTATTTTTTCTATAGGCGAAACAAGGAAATATCTTCATAAAAATTCTTTTACCGACTACCGGCTTTTAGCTGCTTCGCCACACGCGCCATCGGTAAGCATCCTAGCACCCGCATACAACGAAGGGGCTACTATTATTCAGAATGTGCGGTCGCTCCTCTCACTTTATTATAGCAACCTTGAAGTGATCATTATTAATGATGGAAGCAAAGATAATAGTTTGCAAAAACTAATTGATGCTTATCAACTGGAGAAGATTCCGTTTTATGTTGACTATAAAATACCGTCGAAGGAAGTAAAGGGTATATATAAAAGTAAAAATCCTGTTTTTAAAAACCTGGTAGTTGTAGATAAAGTGAATGGAGGGAAAGCTGATGCACTTAATGTAGGTATTAATGTTTCTGCCAACGATTATATAGTATGTATAGATGTTGATTGCATACTTGAGCAAGACGCAATTTTAAAAATGGTTAAGCCATTTTTAGAGGAGACCGATTCAAAAGTGATCGCTTCGGGGGGAGTAGTACGTATTGCTAACTCGTGCATAATAGAAGATGGCAGGCTGGTGAAAGTAAATCTGCCCCAAAATTACTGGGCGCGCATGCAGTCTTTAGAATATATACGCGCATTTATACTGGGCCGTATGGCATGGGCACGGCTGAACGGCTTGCTTTTAATATCGGGCGCGTTTGGCGCTTTCGATAAAGAGATAGCAATTAAAGCGGGTGGCTACAACCATAAAACTGTAGGAGAAGACATGGAGCTTGTGGTACGCATGAGGCGATATATGGAAGAAGCTAAAATACCTTATAAGGTTACCTATATACCCGACCCTTTGTGCTGGACAGAAGCACCTGTAAGCAGTAAAATACTGGGGCGACAGCGCAATAGATGGACAAGAGGCACTATTGAAACCCTGGGCTTTCATAAAAAAATGTTCTTCAACCCACAGTATGGTTTGCTGGGTATGTTAAGTTATCCGTACTGGTTTTTCTTTGAAATGCTTGCGCCTGTTATAGAGTTCTTTGGGCTGGTTGTATTTCTGGTTTTATGTGCGTTGGGCATGATAGACTGGCATTTGTTCATAGCCTTGCTCCTATTCATCATTTCTTTCGGGTATGTTTATTCGGCATTTGCAGCCTATATGGAAGTAAGTACTTACAATATGTACCGCCGCCGTACCGACATGATGAAGCTGCTCTTGACGGCACTTACAGAGCCTTTCTATTTTCATCCGTTTGTTGTATGGGCGGCTATTAAAGGGTATGTTGACCTGATACGTAAAAAGAATAGCTGGGGTGAAATGACGAGACAAGGGTTTGGTACACCTGCTGCAAAAAAATAGCTTCTAAAAACGCCGTATATACCCCACCCCTACCTGGTATTGGTTACCAACCGTATTGGGCAGATATTCCTGATTAAGAATGGATGCATTAAATAATAGCACATTAAGCTTTTTGATAGAATACCTGGCCGTCATTTCGGCTGAATAACTTTGCAGTTTATAATTACTGTTCAGTTGTATATTAGTTCTACGGTCGTCGGGCGAAATGCCTGCACCAAGATTTAAACCTATATAATCATCGGCACCACCAAAATAATATCTTACAAGCGCGCTATAAGATTGAGATATGTTCGCAGCATTGGGTGTAAGATATGTTCTTGCTCCAAACAAAAAGCTTTTATAATACTTACCCGCATATACCGTGTAAATG
>JAEZIL010000310.1 GCA_023436685.1 Bacteroidota bacterium
GTGTAGGCCCCAGCAGCTCTCATACTCTTGGTCCCTGGCGTGCAGCTTTGCGTTTCGTTGATACGATTAAAGCTCAAGGCATTGAAAATGTAAGTTCAGTTAAGGCTTTACTTTATGGCTCGCTTGCAAAAACAGGCAAGGGCCATGGTACCGATGTGGCTGTAATATTAGGTTTGAACGGAGAAGACCCTGTTACCTTCGATGTGAATGAGATAACACCAAGAATGCAGCAAATAGCTACAGCGAAAAAGCTGAACCTTGGGCTGGGAAAGGTTATTGACTTTGACCCTGCTGTAGATGTAGTGTTTCTTATGAATGAAAGTTTGCCATTTCATCCTAATGCTGTTACTTTTTTGTGTTCATTTAACGATGGCAAGGAAATAGCTGAAACATTTTACTCAATAGGTGGTGGGTTTGTAGTAAAAGAAGGAGAAACTGGTGGTGCAGGTAATGATGTAGAGCTACCTTTCCCTATAGATAATGCTGCAGACCTGTTGCATTGGATTCGTAAGACTGGTCTTAGCATATCGGAAGTGGTAATGGAAAATGAGCATGCCTGGCGCAGTGAGCAGGCAACCCGTGAAGGTGTGTTGAAGATATGGGCAGTAATGCGCGATTGTATTTACCGTGGTGTACATGTAGCGGGCGAGCTTCCGGGAGGTTTGCATGTAACCCGGCGTGCATCGGCGCTTAATAAGAGGCTATTAAAAGGCAGAGAATACAGTAACCATAAAGAATGGGTAAATGCCATACGGGCTGGTGGTGAGAATTTCCAATACACGCTCGACTGGGTAAGTTGTTTTGCCCTGGCAGTGAATGAAGAGAATGCTTCGTTTAGCCGTGTGGTAACAGCACCTACCAATGGGGCTGCAGGCGTAGTGCCGGCAGTTTTGCAATATTTCATTGCCTTCTGCGATGGGTACGATGAGGATAAGATCGTCCAGTTCCTGCTTACGGCATCGGAAATAGGCAGCATCTTTAAAAAAGGTGCAACCCTATCGGCTGCTATGGGCGGTTGCCAGGCGGAGATAGGTGTATCATCGGCCATGGCGGCAGCTGCGCTTACCGAGTGTTTGGGCGGTACTGCTCGCCAGGCTATGCAGGCTGCAGAAATAGCCATGGAGCATCACCTTGGCCTTACGTGTGACCCGGTAGGCGGACTGGTGCAAGTACCTTGTATCGAACGTAATACAATGGGTGCTATCAAAGCAATCACAGCGTCGCAACTGGCACTGCAAAGCAATCCTGACAATGCAAAAGTATCTTTGGATGCAGTAGTAAACACTATGTGGGAGACTGCACTGGACATGAACCATAAATACAAAGAAACAGCAGAGGGGGGGCTTGCTACCAATATTCCGCAGAGCTTACCAGAATGTTAACAAATGACTTACTATCTTAAGGCGTGCAATTACTGCTTTACCGGATATTTCTGTTTCTGTATAGGTTAGGCATACGTGTCGCATCCAACTTCAATCCTAAAGCAAAAAAATGGAGAGAAGGCAGGAAACATTTATTCGATAAGATAGCTACAGAAATGGTTCATCACGGCGAACGACGCATATGGGTACACTGTGCATCGCTGGGGGAATTTGAGCAGGGCAGGCCGGTAATAGAAGCGATACGTAAACAATATCCACGTTATAAGATAGTACTTACGTTCTTTTCTCCTTCGGGCTACGAAGTACGAAAGGGTACACCACTGGCAGACTATGTGTTCTATATGCCACTAGATGGTAAAAAGAAATCAAAGCGTTTTCTGGAGTTGGTAGATCCTGTAATGACCATATTCGTGAAATACGAATTTTGGTATTACTACTTATGCTACTTAAGCAACAGGAAAGCACCTGCATTCATTATTTCAGCCGCATTCCGTAAAGAGCAGAGCTTCTTCAAATGGTATGGCGGCTTGTTCCGGAAAATGTTGCGCAACTTCAATCACATCTTCGTGCAGGATGAGCAGTCAAAAAAATTACTGGAAGAGATCAATATAAATGATAAAGTAAGTGTTGCCGGCGATACCCGTTACGACAGGGTGGTCGAGATAGCTAATAATGTAAAGCCGTTTCCTGTTGTAGAAGCGTTTGCTAATGGTAGTAAACTATTAGTTGCAGGCAGTACCTGGCCCGATGATGAAAAGCTGTTGAAAGAAGGTCTTTCTTCACTTCCCGCAGACTGGAAGCTCATTATTGCGCCCCACGAGATCGACCAACCACATATTCAGCAAATACAAAACCTTATTGGTGATGATTGTATTCTATATTCAAACCCGATAGATTCAGCCAACAAAAAGGTACTGATCATCGATAATATTGGCATGCTCTCCAGCCTGTACAGCTATGGTTCTGTTGCCTATGTAGGTGGTGGTTTCCAGAAGGGTGGCATACACAATGCACTTGAACCAGCTGTGTTTGGCTTGCCGGTATTTTTTGGGCCGGTTTATGAGAAGTTTATTGAGGCAAAAGAGCTGGTAGCTAATCAATACGCTTTCCCAGTGCAAAATGCGGTCGACTTTAACAATTCATTGCAGCAGGTCATCTCAACCAACTTGCCTGCCCTTCAAGCTGATATACGGGCTTACATGCAGGCGCATATTGGCGCTACAGGTAAAATAATGACCCATTTATCAGGGCAATATCTGCGTTAAGAACGCGTTTCTATCGGGTGTACTATCCGTATATAATGCTTACTTTTGCGGTCTAATTTTTAATATACTTATGCCCGGAACTGAACTATTTGGAGCAGAAGAAAGGAAAGAAGTGAATGATGTGCTGGAAACAGGCATCCTCTTCCGTTATGGCCACGATGCGCAGCGCAACGGCCACTGGAAAGCCAAAGAATTTGAAAACGAAGTAAAGAAGATAACAGGCGCTAAATATGCGCACGCCATGAGCAGCGGTTCTACCGCAGTTGCAACTGCCCTGGCTGCGGCAGGCATAGGGGCCGGCGACGAGGTAATTGTGCCTCCATTCACTTTTATAGCTACTATAGAAGCAGTATTGTTTGTAGGTGCATTGCCAGTATTTGCTGAAGTGGATGAAACACTTTGCCTGAGTGCAGAGGGTATCAAAAAAGCAATGACGCCTAAAACTAAAGGTGTTTGCCTGGTGCATATGTGTGGTGGTATGGCCGATATGGATGCCATTATGCAGGTAGTGAACGAAAACAACCTGATACTGGTAGAAGATGCAGGTCAGGCATTTGCAGCATCTTATAAAGGCACATCAACAGGGCTTTTTGGTAAAGCGGGCAGCTACTCTTTCGATTTCTTCAAAATAGCAACAGCAGGCGAGGGTGGTGTGTTAGTAACAAACGATGAACACATTTATAATACTGCAGATTATTATTCCGATCATGGTCATAGCCACGTAGGTGCTAAGCGTGGTATGGAGCAGCACCCTATACTGGGCTTCAACTACCGTATAGGGGAGTTGAATGCGGCGGTAGGTGTGGCTCAAACACGCCGCGTACCACAAATACGCGAAACCAACCGTAAGTATAAAAAGATGCTGGTCGATATACTTTCGCAAACAGAGGGCATTGGCTTTGCTAAGCTGGCCGATCCTGATGGCGATTCAGCTACTTTCCTGAACCTGTTAATGCCTGATACTGCTACCGCACAACGTGTGGTAGAAGAGTTTAACAATGCAGGTGTAGCCGGTTTCGATTATTGGTTCCTGAATATGTACCATTTCATTAACCAATGGGACCATATCAAGGAAATGCGTACAGCTTCTAAATTGCCTGTTGAGGTTTTGGGTGCACCGCAAGACTATGCTAACCTGCAATTGCCAAAATCGCAGGAAGTTATCGGGCGCCTGATATCATTCGGCATCCGTTGCACATGGACGGAAGAAGATGTGAAGAGCCTTGCCACTAAAATATCTGATTGCGTTAAAAAAGTAGTATCGGTAGCACATGCATAAGAATTTTAAGAACATTGAGAAAGTAGTTTATGGCCGTGGCAGCTTCGATACTATGGAGAGTATCCTGGCTCCCATACGCGAGCAGAACGATCATTTCTTCCTCTTCGTTGTCGACGATTATTTCAACGGTAAAGAATTAGCTAAACGCATCCCTGCAACAGCGGCAGATGTAATTAAGTTCATAGATGTTGATCCGCAAGAACCAACAACAGAGCAAATAGATAGCCTGCGCGACGAGATACTTTCAACCAAAGGACTACCGTCTGGTGTTATAGGTATAGGTGGTGGCAGCATTATGGATATTGCGAAAGCTATATCGCTGATGTTCACCAACGAAGGTTCATCTACTTTGTACCAAGGCTTGAACCTTGTAAAGAAACCGGGCATTTACCATCTAGGTGTACCAACCATTTCGGGCACAGGTGCCGAGGTTTCAATGACCGCAGTACTTACCGGCCCTGAAAAGAAGCTTGGCCTAAAATGCGACTGGACGGTTTTCAATCAGGTAATACTAGATCCTGAATTGATAGCCAGCGTACCCACCGATAAATGGTTCTATACAGGTATGGATACCTATATCCACTGCATAGAATCGGAAACAGGTATGCTGAATAATGCTTTCAGTCATGCCTATGCTGAACAGGCTTTAAAGCTTTGTCGTGATGTATATACAGGTCCTGATGCAGGCCAAACACCTGAAAACGATGATAAGCTGATGGTTGCTTCGCTGATGGGTGGTTTGAGCCTTACTTATTCCGAAGTGGGTGTATGCCATGCATTAAGCTACGGCCTTTCGAAAATACTGGGCGAGAAACATTGCTACGCAAATTGTATTGCCTTTCAGCACCTGGAAGATTATTATGGTGATGCCTTGATAGAGTTCAACGCTATGTTGAAAAGGCATAATGTAACGTTGCCACATGGCTTATCGAAAAACTGGAGCGACGAGCAGATAACCGCTATGGCGCATGTGGCGTACAACCTGCCACACATGTGGAACCACGCCATTGGCCCTAATTGGAAAGAAACAATAACTATTGATACTATAAAAGCGCTGTATCAGCGCATGTAATTATATGAGCGCAAAGAAAATTGCAGTAGGTAATATAAACGTGGGTGCCGATGAGTTGTTCCTTATCTCAGGCCCATGCGTTATAGAAGATGAAATGATAATGATGAAAACGGCAGAAATGCTGAAGGAAGTAGGCGAGCGCCTTAACCTGCCTATCATTTACAAATCATCTTTCCAGAAAGACAACCGAAGCAGCCTGAAATATTACGATGGCCCCGGTTTAGATAAGGGTATAAAAATATTGGCGAAGATCAAGGAGCAATTTGGCTTCCCTGTTTTGACGGATATTCACTATCCCGATCAGGCGGCACCCGCTGCCGAAGTTTGCGATGTAATACAAATACCGGCATACCTATGCATGCAATCGGGCTTGTTGAAAGCTGCTGCTGCAACAGGTGCTGTTATTAATATTAAGCATGGCCAGTTCCTGGCACCAGAAAATATGAAGCACCCGGTAGGTAAATGTGTAGATGCAGGTAATGATAAGATCATCCTTACAGAACGCGGCTATACTATGGGTTATAACGACCTGGTGGTAGATCCACGTAGCTTTTACCACATGGGCCAGCTGGGCTACCCCGTAGTGTTCGATATAACACACTCGATACGTAAATATGGTATTCCTAGTGCCGATGCTAAAGGTGGTGCGCGCGAATTTTTACCTGTACTGAGCCGTGCAGGCGTAGCTGCAGGGGTTGATGGTGTATTTGTAGAAACACACCCTGAGCCTGAAAAAGCGCTCTGCGATGCTGCCAGCCAGCTATGTGTGTACGACCTGGAAGAGTTTATGAAACCGTTGATAGAGCTGCATAACCTGGAAGTTAGGTACCGTCCGCAAACTGTATCGGCTTAATTACCGATAAAGACATTACTTTTGTCGGCGAATTACAATCAGAAATTAGAATTTATTTAAATGGAACTATACTTAGACTCAGCCAATCTTAAAGAGATTGAAGAAGGTTTTAAACTGGGTTTTTTAAACGGTCTTACTACTACGCCTACATTCATGCAGCGCGAGGGTATTACCGATATTGACGGCATGATCGTGAAGCTGTCGAAAATGGTACCGGTACTTCAAATTGAAGCCCTGGGAAACACTGCTGAAGACGTAGTGAAAGAAGCGCAACGCCAACTGGCTTTGGGCCTCGATCCTAAAAGAACAGTATTTAAAATCCCTGTATCGCTTGAAGGTGTTCGTGCCTGCGCATTGTTGCGTAAAGAAGGTTTGCTGGTGAATGTACACCTGGTGTACACACTGCAACAGGCTTACATGGCTATGCATGCAGGTGCTACTTATGTATGTCCGTTGGTTGGCCGACTGCAAGATCAGGGCCATGATGCTATTGCATTGGTTGAGCAATGTGTGAACGCGGTTGAGAACTACGGTTACGATACCAAGATCATGTTCAGCTCTGTACGTAATAGCGAGCATATCCGCAACGCCCTCAGCGTAGGTGCACACACTATCACTGTACCGCTGAAAATTCTGAAAGGCCTTACTGAAAATAACTTCACTACTGTGGGTACCGACCAGTTCCTGCACGATACGCGCCTGATGACCATGCGCGTGCGCGAAGCAGCAAATGGAGTGAATCCTATAGTTAATAGCGATATGGCGCTGAAGAGTGCTATCGTTAAGATGACTGAATTCGGGTTTGGTGCGGTAACAGTTGTCAATAGCGATGGTTCTGTGAAAGGTGTGTTTACCGATGGTGATATCCGCCGTTTGCTGGTAAGCGAAGGTGAGCACATCCTGGACAAGAAGATGGACGAAATGGAGTATAAAGCTCCAATAAGTGTAGAAGCTGATGCATTGCTGAATGATGCCGCTACTATCTTTAAAAAGACAAATGTAGATACGATACTTATTACCGATAACGGCAAACCTGTTGGTATGCTGGATATTCAGGATATAAAAGGATAACATGGTACATGGAGTTGTAAATAACATGTCCGCCCATTTTAAAGGAGTATTTGTCACTGAGCCTTTGCAGTTGTTGCAGAGGCTCAGACGCATTAAAGCCTTTGTGTTCGATTGGGATGGTGTTTTTAATAATGGTGAGAAAAACGAGAATGGTACCAGCCCTTTCAATGAGGTTGATTCGATGGGTACTAATTTGTTACGTTTCAACCATTACCTGCGCACCAATGAAGTGCCTGTTGTATGTGTTATATCGGGTGAGAATAATAAAGCTGCTGCAACACTGGCAAAGAGGGAAAGTTTTCATGCGGTATACAGCGGCATTAAATTTAAAACTGAAGCATCAGAGCATATATGTGCTACCTACGGTATAAAGCCCGACGAAATTGCATTTGTATTTGACGACGTATTAGATTTTTCTCTTGCTGAAAAAGCAGGCGCACGGTTTATGATATCACGCAGTTGCAACCCATTGCTTACAGAATATGCAGTTAAAAACCAATTGGTCGATTATCTGACAGCTAATACCGGCGGTAATGGTGCCTTACGCGAAGTGGCCGAATTAATAATTGGAATGGGCGGAAAATATAATGAAGTGATCAGGCACCGCATGAATTTCTCTGATACCTATCAGCAATATCTTGCCGAACGAAACAAATCAACGCCGCTGTTTTATACCAGCAAAGATTCGCAAATAATAGAACATAGTTTATAATGATAATCGGTATCATCCCTGCACGCTACGCATCTACACGTTTTCCCGGTAAGCCATTAATAGATATTGAAGGTAAATCGATGATACATCGTGTCTACGAACAGGCTTCTAAGGCGAAGGCCTTGACAGATGTAGTAGTAGCAACCGATGATGAACGCATTAAACAACATGTGGAAGCTTTTGGTGGTAAAGTAGTGATGACACGAGAAGACCATCCTAGTGGTACCGACCGTTGCTGGGATGCGCTGAGCCAAATGGACGGTGAGTACAAATATGTTGTCAATATTCAGGGCGATGAACCATTTATAGATCCGCAACAAATAGATAGCCTGGCGCTAATGCTGGACGGGCAAATAGAACTGGCTACACAAATGATACCTGTAGATAGTTATGATGTGCTGTTTGATATGGGTGAAGTGAAAATTGTACTAAACGAAAACAACGAAGCCCTGTACTTCAGCCGCATGGTGATACCTTATATCAAAGGTGTTGATCAAAGCGTATGGCATAAGCACCATAATTACTACCGCCACGTAGGTATGTATGCTTACCGTACCGATGTGCTAGAGCAGATAACTAAACTATCTGTTTCTTCCCTCGAAAAAGCTGAATCTTTAGAACAGCTCCGATGGTTGGAGAAAGGCTATAAGATAAAATGTGTGGTTACTACATTCGATAGCCATTGCATAGACACCCCTGAAGATGTAGAGAAAGTGCTGAAGCTTATGAGCCGGTAGGTATAAGATCGTAACCTATATTATTATATGTTGTAAGCCTGTATTTCCCTGTGTCTGATAGGTTTATTTCTTTGCCATGTAGCAGTACATTGTAGTGCGATATTGATGCCTTGCTTGCCGCTTCCCGTCCATACAATATCAAAAAATTACTATGCCCCCTGTCTGTTATGCTATTGAAATTTATGTAAACGGCTTTTTTACTGATAGGATGCTCTACTCTTTCTCCTAGTTGTTTTTTCAGGCTCATTAGGTGCGCGCCTTGTAGTGTATAGTCGCGCGGGTTGTAGTGTATGTAAATGCGTTTAGCAAAGTTCAGTTTATCTACCCACTCAACATGGCCCTTTGTAGGTACGCAGGGTGCATTCAAAATAATGTTGTCTACCCATACTGTATTGTTAAGCCGGTTTATTTGCTTGCTTACTACGGTTTTATAAGCAACAATATTTCCCATGCTATGAAAAAACAAGCTCAGGTGGCCGTTTCCCATTTCTTTTTTTGTTCGTAGCCATTTTATTGTATCTAATACGGGCACAAAATCTTTATAAGCAGAACGGGCATGTCTTATTGCAAAATAATAATTCCGGGTACGTTTCCTGTCGGTACGGATGCTTGGGTAGTCCAGTAGAATAACATTTACATCGTATTGTGTGGTCATACGCATACCACGGTCAATACCCGTAGTAAATATTTTTCCCATCCCTTCGGTATATACAACCCAGTCGCGGTTAGGGTGGGGCATGTAGCTTATGGCTTTTTTTAAGCCTGCTACAGGCAATACATGCCACTTGCCTTCGAGTGCATATACAAAGAAGTACTTAATGCCTTCGGTATCGGCTTCTTCGCTCATAAAGCGCAAACTATCATTCTCCTGGCGGGCCCGGTTGCTGGCCACTATAATAGCAGTGTCAATATCTTCCCTGTTCTTTAATGATAGCTCTTTATCAAGTTGTAGCCTGCCCCAAAAGGTATCAGAGTTAAAATACGATTGCGCCTGCAACTGTACCGATAAAAAAATAAAAGCAATTACAATATATGTACGGATCATCCTTATTCCCCCCAAAAAGTTATCAAAAGTATGGCAGAATTATTAACCCTGTAAGGGTTATAGCTTTTTGGCTATTTATGAATAATTTCGGGCCGTTCATATTAATTCCTGTTACATGTTGATGATTAAAAAAGCATGCCTCATTTTAGTGGCATCGTTCGCAAGTTTTGTGTCTGTCGCACAAAACAAAATGTACACTATGGCCGAGGCTACCAATGGCATGACTACCACACTGGCACCTGCTGCATTAAAGCAAACAAGCTGGGAGCCAGGTACGCATAACCTGTATCATGTCGCAGGCAAAGCCGGGCAGGCGGCCTGGGTGGCAATGAATTTTCCCAAAGGTACTATAGATACCGTTTTACGTGTTAGCGACCTGAACCTGAAAGCTATGCCTGTATTTACCTGGCTAAGTAAGGGGCAGGTGTACTATAAGGACGGCAATGTGTTAAAAGAAGGCATTAAAACAGCTGCGGGTTTTCAGTGGAGTACATGGGTATCCTTACCTGAAAATGCAGAAAATATAACAGTAGATAAGAGCCGCAATATTGCTTATACTGTCGACAATAATCTTTGGTTTATTGATAAGGACAAGAGCACTATTGCGTTGACTAAAGATGAAAATAAGAATATCATTAATGGCCAGGCTGTACATCGCAATGAGTTTGGCATTAATAACGGTATCTTCTTTTCGCCGCAAGGCAATTATCTGGCCTATTATCGTATGGACCAAACTATGGTGGCTGATTATCCCATCATTGACTGGTCGGTAACTCCTGCACAGCCCAAAGTAATAAAATACCCAATGGCCGGCGGCAAATCTCATGAGGTTACGCTACATGTATATAACCCTGCAACAGGCAAAACAATTGCATTAAAAACGGAAGGCCCTAAAGATCAATATCTCACTAATATCAGCTGGAGCCCTGATGAAAAATACATCTTTATTGCGGTGTTAAACCGGGAGCAAAACCACATGTGGTTAAACCAATATGATATCATTACAGGCAATAAAGTTCGCACACTCTTCGAAGAAAAGGGCAATAAATATGTTGAGCCACTTAATCCGCTTACGTTTATACCCGGCCGGGCCAATGAGTTTGTTTGGTGGAGCCAGCGCGATGGCTATATGCATTTGTACCTGTATAATACCAATGGGAAACTCATCAGGCAGTTAACTAAAGGCAACTGGATAGTAAATGAATTGATAGGCATTAACAAAGATGCTAATGAATTTATTATAACTGCTACTAAAGAATCGCCTCTTGAAAAGCATACTTATGCGCTTAACTGGAACTCGGGCAAGCTAACACGGATAGATAAGGAAGCTGGCTGGCATAGCGCCACGGCTACCGAAGATGGGAAATATATACTGGATGTATACACGTCTGAAAATACACCGAAAAAAACATTGGTTCGTGCCAGTAACGGAAAGTACGAGCAAACCATTATAAATTCAGAAAATACGCTGAGGGATTTTAAACGTCCTGAAATAAAGCATGTACAACTGAAGGCAGATGATGGTACTCCTTTATATGGCAAACTGGTATTGCCAACTAATTTTGATGCTACAAAGAAATATCCCATCGTAGTTTATTTATATAATGGCCCTCATGTGCAGCTTATCAAGAACAGCTTTCCTGCAAGCGGCAACCTGTGGTACGAGTATATGGCGCAGCATGGCTATGTTGTGTTCAGTATGGATGGGCGTGGTAGCAGCAACCGTGGGCTAGCTTTCGAAAATGCAACATTCCGCAGGTTGGGCACTGTTGAAATGGAAGACCAACTAAAAGGCGTAGACTATTTAAAATCATTACCCTTTGTAGATGCTAACAGGATGGGTGTACACGGCTGGAGTTATGGTGGATTCATGACAACATCTCTCATGCTGCGCCACCCGGGTGTGTTTAAGGTAGGTATTGCAGGCGGCCCTGTTTTAGATTGGAGCATGTATGAAATAATGTATACCGAGCGCTATATGGATACACCGCAGGAAAACCCTGAAGGCTATAAGAACTCGGCTTTATTCGATAAAGTGAAAAACCTGGAAGGCAAATTGCTGATGATACATGGGTCTTCTGACAATACAGTTGTCTGGCAGCATTCTATCAATTTTTTGAAAAAATGCATAGATGAAAATGTACAGGTAGATTACTTTGTGTATCCTGATTACGAACACAACGTACGCGGCAAGGATAGGGTACACCTTATGCAGAAAATAACCGATTATTTCGATCTATATCTGAAACCTTAGAGAAATGGCTGGTTTATACCAGCCATTTCTGTTTTATTTTACTGGTTCCCGTAGTATAGTTCTAAGTTTTTCAGGGGCTGTCTTTCTAAAGTCTGATAGGTATATTTCATGATGCAGGCCATTACGTTGCAGTCC
>JAEZIL010000005.1 GCA_023436685.1 Bacteroidota bacterium
GGCTATGTACAAGCAGAGAATAAGCAAATATACCTGCTCGACAGCCAATCCAGGCAATTAGCCACCCAGCTAAAGGCGATTAACGATACAAGTAGTACTAGATATTCTGAAATTTTGGCTGCAAAGCAGGCAATTGCTAAACAAGCTGCTACTATAACAGAAACACGCGATGATAAACTGGAACCTTTTTCACTTTTAGCCGATATATTTCTACGTCTAATAAAAATGATTGTAGCGCCACTAGTGTTCTCAACACTGGTAGTAGGGGTAGCTAAACTTGGCGACATGAAAGCTGTTGGGAGGATTGGAGGCAAAACGCTACTTTGGTTTTTTGGCGCATCATTTATCAGCTTGTTGCTTGGGGCAGTATTGGTTAACTTTTTTCAGCCAGGAGTAGCTATGCATCTCTCGGTACCAGATGCGGGCATGGATACAGGTATTAAAAAGACTGCACTCAGCATTAGAGAGTTCTTATATCATGTATTTCCTTCCAGTGTATTCGAATCGATGGCAAAAAATGAGATATTGCAAATAGTTGTATTTGCGCTATTCTTTGGTGTGGCTACTGCAGCCATAGGCGAGAAAGGCGAGGTAGTAATTAAAGCCTTCGATGCGATAGCCCATGTCATTTTAAAAGTTACAGGTTATGTAATGAATTTTGCGCCTTTAGCTGTGTTTGGAGCTATGACTGCTATTATAGCTAAGCAAGGCCTGGGTATTTTAAAAACATATTCCATTTTTATAGGAGAGTTTTATTTTGGCCTGCTGATTTTGTGGGTTGTGTTATTGCTGGCAGGAAGCCTGTTTGTAAAGCGCAGGATATTTAATCTAATCAAACGTATTAAAGAGCCTACTATGCTAGCCTTTAGTACAAGCAGCAGCGAAGCTGCATTCCCCAAAACAATGATGGAATTGGAGCGATTTGGTTGCGAAAACCGTATTGTAAGCTTTGTATTGCCCTTAGGTTATTCTTTCAATCTTGATGGCTCCATGATGTATATGACTTTTGCATCTTTGTTTATTGCCCAGTCATATGGTATACAGCTGGATATAGGTACACAAATGAGCATGCTGATGGTTTTAATGCTGACAAGCAAGGGTATTGCAGGTGTGCCACGCGCTTCTTTGGTTGTAATTGCAGGCACATTAGCTACATTCAATATACCCGAAGCGGGCCTAGCTCTTTTATTAGGCATAGATCCATTATTGGATATGGGGCGGAGTGCAACTAACGTTATAGGTAATAGTGTAGCTACTGTTGCTGTTAGTAAGTGGGAAGGTGCCCTTGATGAATAATGTGGGTTAAATTCTTTATTTTCACGCCCTTAAGAATTTCTAATGCAAGATTTTATTGAGCTTTTAAAAGAGCTGATGAATGCCGAAAAATTAGCGGCTTTAGTTACATTATATGGTGGCCTTTACTTGGTAGCCTTTATCATATTTGCAGAAACAGGGCTTTTTGTAGGTTTTTTCTTGCCGGGAGATTCTCTTTTATTCGTTACCGGCCTTATGATAGCCAATTCATTAAATCCTACAGACAGTCACTTACTTAACCTGATATATTGGATATCCATTATTAGTGTAGCAGGTATAGTAGGCAATTCTGTTGGCTATTGGTTTGGTAAAAAAACAGGGCCGCTACTGTTCGAACGTAAGGATACACTTTTGTTCAAGCGTAAGCACGTAATGCAAGCAAAGGAGTTTTATGAAAAGCGTGGTGGTGGCGCTATTATCCTTGCCCGGTTTTTACCAATTGTGCGCACATTTGCGCCTATTGTAGCCGGAGTTGTCGAAATGGATAGAAAGAAGTTCTTCTTTTTTAACGTAGTAGGTTGTATTGCTTGGGTTAGTAGTATGGTGCTTGCAGGTTTCTTTTTAGGAGAAAATGAATGGGTAAAACATAATTTTGAGAAGATAGTAATTGGGTTGATAGTTGTAACAACTGCTCCGGTATTATTTAAAATGTTCTTTGGAAAGCATAAATCTCCTATACAAGAAGTTAGTGAAGATGTAATTGAGGAGACCTTTACTTCTGATGATGAGAAAAAATAGGTTTCATTATTAATAATGCAAAACAAGACAAACTCTTTGTTAAGTATCCCAGTGTTGGTAGCAGCACTGGGATATTTTGTTGATATATATGACCTGCTACTGTTTAGCATTGTACGTGTAAAAAGCTTACAGAGTCTGGGCCTTAGCGAAGAACTTATAAGTAGCGACGGTATGGCAATAATCGGCCACCAAATGTTTGGTTTACTAATAGGCGGAATAGTTTGGGGCATAATGGGAGATAAAAAGGGTAGGCTTAGCGTACTATTCGGTTCCATCCTGCTGTATTCACTGGCAAATATTGCTAATGGCTTTGTGCAAACCGTTGAGCAATACAGCATTTGCCGTTTTATAGCAGGGATTGGCCTTGCTGGCGAACTAGGAGCGGGCATTACATTGGTTAGTGAATTAATTGGCAAAGAAAAGAGAGGTATTGGTACTTCTATGGTAGCTGGTATAGGGCTTTTCGGTGCAGTAGCAGCATATTTTATAGCCCAGGTATTCGACTGGAGGGTGTGCTACTTTATAGGCGGTGGCCTTGGTTTGTCGTTGTTGCTTTTACGTGTTACGGTATTTGAATCAGGCATGTTTAAGAACATACAGCATGAAAATATCAGCAAGGGAAATTTTTTCATGTTCTTTACCAATGGTAAACGTTTTAAAAAATATCTACTTAGTATTCTTATAGGCTTACCTACCTGGTATGTTATAGGTATTCTTGTTTCCTTTTCAAGAGAGTTTGGTAGAGCTTTTAACATTCAGGAAGAAATTAATCCGGGTAAAGCGGTAATGTATGCATATGTTGCAATCGCTATCGGAGATGTGCTGATAGGGTTTGTTAGTCAATGGTTAAAAAGCAGAAAGAAAGCATTATATATTTTTTATGGTTTAACTGTTGTCTCTATTATAATGTACTTTAATCAGCATAACGGCACAGCTGCAGGCATGTATGCTATTTGTGCTTTTATGGGGTTTGCTACGGGTTTTTGGGCCATATTTGTTACTATGGCGGCCGAGCATTTTGGCACAAATTTAAGAGCTACTGCAGCTACTACGGTACCCAATATGGTACGTGGCGCGCTACCTTTGATCACCGCACTTTATACATCTTTATCAAGCTATGGTGCTATTAAGGCTGCTGCAATAACTGGTGCGGTCGTAATGGTAATTAGTATTGTTGCTGCTATCATGACCGAAGAAACCTTTGGCAAAGATTTGAATTTTCTTGAACGCTAATATTTGCTGATGTTAAAGCAGGAGGAGCCAATTGTCACGACTATTAGATTAGCAAAGCCTGCCCAGCGCTCCCTTGCCAACGCAGGTATTATTACATTAACTCAGCTTTCAAAATACACAGAAAAGCAAATTGGAGCGCTACACGGAATAGGCAAAAATGCGCTTGAGCAACTTAAGGTAAAACTACAGGAGACCGGAAAATGTTTTAAGCCTGAATAAGGACTATTGTGGCACATTTTTATACAATAGGTTTATCTAAAAGATTAATTATGGATACACCTACTAAAGAAAACCTGAATGGCGCAGAGGCGGCGAAAAAAATAAAAGAGTTAGCAGAAGCTGCACGTATTGGTCTTATGATCACAAATGTTCATCAGGTACCATTAAGCATGCGGCCTATGGCTACACAAAAAGTTGATGAACAGGGTAATGTTTACTTTTTAAGTATAAAAAGCACCGATGCCGTAATGCATATAAATGCTTCTCCCGAAGTTCAGCTGGCCTATTCCAACCAGGATAAATCGGAATATATGGGTTTGTATGGAAGAGCAGAAATTTATCGTGATCAGAAAGAGATAGATGAAATGTGGAACTCATTCATCAAAACATGGTTTCCGGAAGGTAAAGATGATCCTAACCTGATTATTATCCGGTTTAAGCCAGAGCAAGGTTACTACTGGGATACTAAGCATGGTAAGGTGGTTCAGTTATTGGGTATAATGTATGGCGCAGTGACAGGGAAAGAAACCGATGATAGCTTAGAAGGTAAAATCAACTTATAGAATTAAAAAGAGCCGCTTTAAGCGGCTCTTTTTAATGATTTTTAGTTTCTTTCTCCGGGTTTGTATTTTCATTTTGCTGCACGGTCTTTTTACCGGTTTCTACCTCTACTTGTTTTGTGGTTACTGCATAATCGTTAGGGTGTATTTTTGATCCGTATGCTATGGCATATGCCTTTGTAAATTCGGCACCCAAGTAGAGTATTATAGCCGAATAATACACCCATACCAGTAATACTACAAGTGAACCTGCGGCACCATAGGTGCTACCTACTTTAGTTTGGGAAATATATAGTGAGATGCCAAATTTCCCGATCATAAATAATATTGCTGTTACAACTGCACCAAGGAATATATCCTTCCATTTAATTTTAGCATCAGGCAGTACTTTAAATACTACGCCAAAAACTAAAACGCAACTGCCGAAAGTTAATAGCAAATTAACTATGTAAAATGCAACTATTGCCACATCTGGAAAGCGTTCTTGTAAACCACGGCTTACTGCCTCTATTAACCCTGATATTGATAGAGACACTAATAATAAAAAGCCTAGGCTTACAATTACAGAAAAGGATAAAAATCTGTTCTGAAGCATTTTAAGCCATCCCTTTTTAGGTTTAGGTTTTAATCCCCATATTGTATTGATGGAATCCTGTATTTCACCAAATACAGTTGTAGCACCAATTAGAAGTGTTATAACACCAATAATTATAGCTAAAGTTCCTTTGTCAGAGATGGCAGCGTTTTTAATTATTTCCTGTAGTTGAGCTGCTGTATTATCACCTAAAAAATCGCTCAATACGGCATATACTTGTCCTTCTACAGCTTCACGCCCTAAAAATAATCCGCACATGTATATGATAATAACCAATAGGGGAGCCATGGAAAATACGGTGTAGTATGCTAATGACCCACTTAACTTAGTTACCTTATCATCGGAAAAACCTTTGAAAGTTTCTTTAACTACTTCCCAAAAACCTTTTAATGTTATTTTCTTATTTGCCATTCCAAGCAGTTAAAAAATTTTGTGCCATAATAGCCTGTACAATAATTGACTATGTTTTATGTAATACCTGGCAATTGCTGCAATAGAAAGTTCTTCGATTTGTTTTACCTAAATATTCTTTTACTATAGGGATATGACAGCGAGGACATATTTTTTTTGTATGCGCCAGCCAATGCTTTTTTAATGTGAATTCTTTTTTCCACTTTAAAAAATCGAAACTGTAATTGCGTACTTCTTTTATTAATTCCGTAAGTTTTTTAGGTGGTATATCGCTAATTTTATTTAGGGGATGTAATTTGATCCTGAAGAGAACTTCATTCTTAATAATGTTCCCTGATCCTGAGAATATTTGTTGGTCAAGAAGAGCATCACATGCCAGCATATCTGGTTTCGCTTTCAGCTTTTTCCTAGCTGCGCTACTATCCCATTCATCCGACATTACATCTGCGCTCCAGTCATATATTTCATCCATGTTGCCTTCTAGTATTTTTATTGAGCAACTATAAAAATGTATATCGCCATTCTTGAATTGTAGGCTTAGTCTTGCCGCTGATTCCTTTTGTTCATTTATCCGATAAGAACCAAAAAGTAAAAAGTGTATGCGGATTGAGAATTCTTTAAAGCATATTAGAAAATGCTTGCCCCAGCTTTTAAATGCAACTACCTTCTGATTCAATGCTCTACTTATTTCCACTTTACTATTTCCCGAAACCGACAACACCTTTTTACCTTCAAAAGGTTGTACAAGTTCTTTCAAAATGACTATAGAAGGGCCTTCAGGCATTACGTTATATTCTACTATGGTTAAATAAAAATCATACCTAATATGCTATGGGTTACTATACATGGTTATTCTTATTGCTGAGCTCCCCATATGATAAGGCATGATTTTCTTACAATAACATTTGCCAATTAGATAGATGATTTTCAAATTATAAAAGAAAAGCTATGCTAGCCATGAATTACCGCGGACCATTCAGGGTTCGCCTTGACAAAAACAAAGCAATGCCGGAGATATTACATCCCCGCGATGCTATAATTCGTGTAACCCGGTCTTGTATCTGTGGGTCAGACCTACATTTATATCACGGTTTAGTGCCCGACACGAGGGTTGGAACTACGTTTGGACATGAGTTTACTGGAGTAGTTGAAGAGGTTGGCGAAGGCGTTCATAATCTAAAGGTGGGTGACAGGGTATTAGTGCCTTTTAATATTGCTTGTGGCAGTTGTCCATTTTGCTCACAACAGTTATTTGGCAACTGTCATGAAAGTAATTCAGAAGCTACAGCAGTAGGAGGGATCTTCGGATACTCTCATACTGCCGGTGGTTATGATGGAGGCCAGGCAGAATATGTGCGTGTGCCCTATGCAGACGTTGGGCCCGTTATAATTCCTGAATGGATGGACCTGGATGATGCAGTGTTGTTAACTGATGTAGTACCTACAGGATATCAGGCAGCTGAGATGGCAGGTATAAAAAAAGGAGATACCGTAGTGGTATTCGGAGCAGGGCCAATTGGTATTATGGCCGCTAAGTGTGCTTGGTTGTTTGGAGCGGGTAGAGTGATAGTAATAGATGAGTTAGAGTACCGGTTGGAGTTTGTGAAAAACTACGCCCAATGCGAAGTGTATAATTTTCGGTCAATGAAAGACCCTGTTCTGTTTCTTAAAAAACTAACCGGTATCGGGCCTGACGTTTGTATTGATGCAGTAGGTGCTGAAGCAGCGGGCAATTTATTCCATACCATAACAGGTAGGAAAACCTTAATACAGGCAGGCTCACCAACAGCTCTGGAATGGGCTATTAATGGGGTTAAAAAAGGTGGAATTATTTCTATTGTAGGGGTATATGGGCCAACAGCTAACTTAATACCAATAGGGAATGTGGTAAACAAGGGATTGACTATTCGTGCAAATCAGGCATCAGTAAAACGCTTATTGCCAAGGCTAATAGAGCATGTAAAAAATGGTGTGCTTAATCCTAAGGAACTAATAACTCATAGAATACCGTTGGAAGAAATTTCTGAAGCATATCATATTTTTTCGGCTAAACGAGATAATTGTATTAAACCATTACTTATTCCCCCAAGGGCAACAGCATAAAATAAAAATATATGGAAAGTCAAATACAACAAACTCCTGAAGAATGGGCAGTTGATAGTTCTGAAATCAATGGAAAGATTAATGCTGATCTTGCAGCAAAATTTGCACATATAAAAGGATGGGGTATAGACGCCGATCCTGAGAACGAACCAACTTATCCAATGAAGCATTGGAACGGAGATGACCATAAGCGTTTAAACTATGTAAGACCTTTTCAACAACCCCTAACTGTTGAAAAGCTACACTCAAATGAAAGGCCGTCTGTGTCTTCTGTTTTTGGTACATCCGTACCACCTTCTGGTTTAAGCGGAAAACTACGTCGTCAGGCCTTTCGCTTTAGTGAAGGTAACTGGAACCATTGGCTTGCATTATTGCTTGCCGATAGAGTGAATATGGTGGAAGGGGTGATAGATGATGTCAAAAAAGGTCAATTTCCCAACATATTTGTTGAGCGTGGCTGGACGGCAGAATGGAAATACAATAAACGGGGTCTGATAAAAAACATTGCAATCGGCGCAGCTATTACTGCAAGTCTATTGTTGTTAATGTCTAGAAAACGTAAAGCACATACAAAATAGTGATTTATAATATTGTTGCTTATTAAGCCTGTTTTATAATCCGGATATTTTTTGTAATTTATACAATACAAGAATTTCCAGATTATGAGATGGGCTTATCATATTAAATATAAAATAAGAACTGCAATTGTTTTGACAGCTCTTATTGTGGTTATATTATTGAGCAACTTATCGGAGTACAGAAGCTTTCAGAGTCTTGACAAGTCGGTTGCTAGTGTAGTAGATGATAGGTTGATGCCTGCTACATATCTTTTTAAGATTACTAATGCTTTGTATAAAAAGCGTATGTTGCATGAAGCTAGTGACACACATACGCCTACTGAAAGAGCGTCTTTAATTAATAAGCACAATATAAGTATAGATTCTTGTATAAAAGAATATGAATCTACTGTGCTAACCACTGAAGAGAAACAACAATGGATATCTTTTAAGCAGGACTTAGCAAGCTATAATTCTATGGAAATTGCCTGGTTAAATGATTCACATAAAAATGATGTCCTCTCAATAACAGCAATTAATACCCAATTTAACAATATCATTCATGATCTTGATCAACTAACTAATATACAGATAGGCGAGGGGAGTAATATCAGGAAAAACAGTGCTTCTATTGTAAATAGTAATGAACTACTCAGCAACCTTGAATATGTAGCTGTAATTGTATTAAGTTTGTTTACACTAGTCCTTTTAAGTATATCTGATAAGGCCTTATTTAAGGGGCAACAGCAACAGGCTTTAAATTAAGGCCCTAATGTTAGTAGCCTTAATTTACTTCTAGTTGGAATGTTTAATCAGCTTCTGTATCATTTTTCTGTTTCCAACTATCCAAACAATATCATTCCATTCAAAAATAGTATTGGAATCAGGGTTCAACATGCGCTTATTTTCCCTTTCAATGCCAATAACTAATCCTTGCGTGCGTTCGCGTATTCCTGATTCGCGTATGCTTAATCCTTTCAGTCGTGTATATTCATCCACTACTATTTTTTGTAAAGCAATATCGCTGGTCATGCTATTATCTTTTTCCTGAATTTCCGATGCATCGAATATTGGTTTAAATATTTGCATTTGTTCGTCTGTAGCAATAATGCCAACATGGTCTAAAGGGAATAACTTTTCATCTCTGTTTGGTGCATGTATCAACTTTTCTCCACGTTTTATATAGGCTATGTTTATTCCATATTGTTCACGCCATGAAAGGTCTAATAATGATTTCCCGATATATGGTGCTTGTTGATTCACTACCATATCTACTATATGTGCCGACCAAGGTATCAGATTTGATTGAAGCTCCACGTACTTTTCAAACACATCGGGCGAGACAGAATTTTA
>JAEZIL010000128.1 GCA_023436685.1 Bacteroidota bacterium
GCACATAGGCTATACTTGCCAGGTTTACCGATTGTGCAACTTCATCGCCCAAAGCTTCATTTATAGCCAGGGCCTTTTCAAAATTGTTCAAGGCGTCGGCAAGGTCTCCACGGTCTCGGTATATGTACCCCAGGTTGTTCAGGATACGGGCTTCAAGCGGTTTGTTTTTTATCTCTCGCGCTACGTTTAGTGCATTGTGCAGCATCTCAATACCATCGTCATATTCTCCCAATTGCCAGTAGCACCAGCCCTTAAGGTTCATACCGCGGCCTTTCCCCAGCCGGTATCCTTGCTTTTCCGAACGGTTTATTATTTCATCGGCCATATCCATTGCACGTTCAACATCTATATTACGTATCTCCATAGCCATATCTACATAGGTGTCGATACGGGCATTCTCATTATGCAAGGAACTATATAGTTGTTTAAGCTCGGTATATCTCTGGGTATCCATTCAGTCAGTATCTGGTATGTAAAGTATATAAAATTAAAAATCCCCTGCCGATAGGCAAGGGATTTTTAATATTATTAAAACATAATTAGCCGTTCTGCTCCTGGCGGCGGTAATCATCGTGTCCTTTGTCTTCGTAGCTGGTAAATACTGCACAGCCATGCCCTATAAGCGATAAGCCCCATGCTGCAATTATCCATGCGTGCCATGGGTAAGCCCATTGATGTTCGCCTTGTTTATGATGAATCATTACCATAATGATGGTACCAATTGCATATATCAAAACGTGCAGGTAGAACATAGATTTTTGACGGCCAGTAGGTTTTATTTTCTGAGGCATGTACTGCAATATTTTGGGCAAAGATAATAGCTGGTGCTGATAAAATGAAATGCGCCATTTAAGTTTTGGGCAATATCAGTTTGTACTTATTGCACGGAAATTCCTTTTTTTCTGCATTACGTGCTTCAAGCTCATACTTGTTATTGTGATACCCGTTCTTAATAGATTCCCACGAGTATGAGGCTATAAAAAATATAAAACCCAGTTGCCTGTATTGTGCTACATGCTTTAGTTCGTGCTGCAACCATATTTTATCTTTTATAAACTCTTTAGCCGGAATGCCAATAAGATAAATATTTCTACCAAAGACAATGGCCATGCGACTACTCTTCAATTTGCGGGCAGCGAGCCTTGCCAGCCATGAGTTTTCTATAATGCGTACCGATTCTATACATATCTCAATTCAAAAAGCATTCCAGATATTAGCCAAATATCAGCTCGGCATTGATCATGGCGCCAGCCATATTCCCCATGGCTACAGCATTGGCAACAGAGCGCATCATGATGGTATTGTCGCCTGCAGCGTACACACCGTCTACCGTAGTTTTTTGTTTCATATCTACATTCAAATATCCCATTTCGTTTAGCCCGCAACCCAGCTGCTCATATATATTGCTGTGTTGTTGAAACTGAGGTTTGTGGTAAATTACTGATATGTTTTCTTGTGTGCCATCTGTAAAGCCCAGGGTATGCACCTTCCCATTATTATGCATCAGTTCGCCTATCTTTTTCTCATTAATGCTTATGTTATTGTTTTGCAGCGCCTTTAATTGTTCGGCACTGAAGCTGTGAGGGCCATTAGTAAGTATTTGCAGATCTTTTGTCCAATTGGTAAGCAGCATGCCTACATGATATCCGACATCTCCATCGCCGACCACTGCTGTTTTTTGTGCGCGCACTTCATAGCCATGACAATATGGGCAATGTAGTACGGAGATTCCCCAACATTCGGCAAAGCCGGGTATACCAGGCATTATGTCTTTTATGCCGGTTGCCAGTAGTAGCCTTTTAGCTGTATGTTTCTGTTCATTGCTGGTAGTTATTGTAAAACCTCCACCAGTGCTGCTTGCCATTAGTGCTCTTGTGTTGTGAAAAGTAACTGTGTTATACTTGGCTACCTGCATTCTGGCTATTTCACGAATACGGGCAGGGGTTTCGCCATCTTGCGTGATGAAATTATGTGAGTGCGGGGTTTGTGCATTGCATGGTTCCCCACTATCGATGACTAGTACATTTCTCAACGAACGGCCAAGGGCCATTGCTGCTGAAAGTCCGGCATAGCTGCCACCTATAATTATAACATCGTACCTATTATCCATATTAAACCGTTTTTGCAAAAATAGAAAGATTTTGTATTATTGCAACAATGTTGCAATAAGTATATGAAACGTAGAAATACTGCTTCGAAGCAAATGGTATTGGAAGTACTAAAAGATGCAGGTATGGCATTGAGCCAGGATGCTATTGAGCTAAAAATAGGTGACCGCATGGATAGGGTAACCATATACAGGGTGTTGAATAGGTTTTGTGAAGATGGCGTAGCTCACCGTATTACTTCCGACGATGGGAAATATTACTTTGCTATATGTAATGGCTGTACAACGGATAAGCACCGACACAATCATATACACTTCCGCTGTACAAACTGTAATAAAGTAGAGTGTATAAAGGGCGAAGTGCCCATAAGCCTGCCGGCTGGTTATACCGCACAGCATTTTAATTGTTTTGTATCGGGCAGATGTGGCACATGTATATAAAAAAATAGCAGCATGACTGCTGCTATTCAGTATAAGTTATGTTTTGATGATTATGCTTGCTGTGTTCTTCTTACCGCAGCACGCTGAACCAAAAGGTAAGTGCCGAAAAACAAAGCACTGCCAATCAGATCGCCTGCAATTGTTTTTTCGTAAAAAGGTAAGGCCATAGTGTAAGTAGTAACCAGCGCTTTGAAACCGGTGCCCCACATACCACTTACAAAAGAACCAAAATTAGATACTAGGAAAAACAGGAAGGAGCCTGTTAAAGTGAATCCTGCAACCTTGATGGCATTGATCTTACCCATGAAAGTGCCGAGGATAGTTACTAAAGCCACGCCGCCGTACACAAACCACTGCTCTATGCCGTAGAAGCCTGATATTGAGGTGAAGTATTGAAAAAACATATCAGCTAATACCATTGCTATTAGTGGTGTAGCTAAAGAAATACGTTTGTCTTTAATAACTGCACCACTAAATAAAGCTAGCGCACCAATTGGGGCTATGTTAAACAAATGGAATTCGCGGCTGATTATGCGAATGATGGCTACAAATACTATTAGTAAGCTTGCTAAAAGAATATTCTTCTGAGTCTGTTTCATATACTTGGTTCTCGAAAGGCCAAAATTAACGAGTAAATGCCAAAAAGTAAAATGGAAAGAGAGATACTCCCTTTCCATTTATACATATCTGTGGATAATAAATTATTGTAAACCTTTACCGTGGCAGCTCTTATATTTTTTGCCACTGCCACATGGGCAAGGATCGTTGCGGCCTATTTTAGGGCCTGCTTGCACCGGGGTACGTTTTACAGCAGTATCCTGCGATGGTTCGTCGTAATAGTCGTTCTCATTGGCTGCATAATCTTGCCCCGCTGAATCTATTTGCCGTTTGTTGTCCTGCATTTGGCTCATGTCAGTACGCTGTTCGGGCATTTGTGCTGCCTGTGGTGGTGCATCTTGCATAGGTATGCCTGCACGCATCAGGAAAGAAACAATAGCCTGATTGGTTTCGCCCTTCATTTGTTTGTATAGCTCAAACGCTTCAAACTTGTATATCAGCAGCGGGTCTTTTTGCTCATACGATGCCATTTGTACCGAATTACGCAGATCGTCCATAGCACGCAAATGATCTTTCCATGCATCGTCGATAATGCTGAGCGTAATGCTCTTTTCCAATGTTTGTACTATTGGCTTGCCTTCATTCTCTATCGACTCTTTAAGGTTGGCATAAACCTGCATACCGCGTACACCATCGGTAAATGGTATCACAATATTTTCTATGCGATCTCCATTCTCAGCGTGTATTTGTTGCAGGGTTGGCAGTATGTGTTGGCGCAGGGCTTCCATTTTACGTGTGTAAAATTCTTTTGCCCGCTGATACAATTTATCGCCTATAGCCTCAAGATTACCTTTCGCAAATTCATCAGCCGTAATGGTTTCAGGCTCAATGGCCAGTTGCTTGATAGCTTCCATGCGGAAGGCTTCAAAGTCGCGGTTGTTCTCGAATTGCAAGCTAAGATCTACTGCTGTTTCATACATCGCATTGTCCAGGTCTATCGACAGGCGATCTCCGAATAATGCATGCCTGCGGCGGTTGTAGATACCATTACGTTGTGCATTCATGATATCGTCATACTCAAGCAGGCGCTTACGTATGCCAAAGTTATTTTCTTCTACTTTTTTCTGCGCACGCTCAATAGATTTTGTTATCATGCTATGCTGCAGTACCTCACCTTCTTTATGGCCCATTTTGTCCATTAGCGATGCTATGCGTTCTGAACCGAACAGGCGCATGAGGTCATCCTCAAGCGAAACAAAGAATTGAGATGTACCTGGGTCGCCCTGACGGCCTGCACGGCCACGCAACTGGCGATCGACACGGCGGCTTTCGTGGCGCTCTGTACCTATAATAGCCAAGCCACCAGCCTCTTTTACACCGGGACCCAGTTTAATATCGGTACCACGGCCGGCCATATTCGTAGCAATAGTAACAGCACCACTCATACCAGCTTCTGCTACTATTTGTGCTTCGCGCCCGTGTTGTTTAGCGTTCAGTACATTGTGCGGTATCTTCTTTTGCTGCAGCATGCGGCTTAGCAATTCCGATACTTCAACAGAAGTAGTACCAACCAATACGGGGCGTCCTATGCCTCGCTATGCTTCTATCTCGTCAATATCGGCTTTATATTTCTCACGTTTGGTTTTATATACCAGGTCTTGCTGGTCTTTACGCGATATAGGCAGGTTAGTAGGTATGGTAACAACTTCCAGTTTGTAAATTTCCCACAGTTCACCTGCCTCTGTTTCGGCAGTACCGGTCATACCGGCCAGCTTGTGGTACATGCGGAAGAAATTTTGCAATGTTACCGTTGCAAAAGTTTGCGTAGCTGCTTCTACATCTACATTTTCTTTAGCCTCAATAGCCTGGTGCAAGCCATCGCTATAGCGGCGGCCATCCAGGATACGGCCGGTTTGCTCGTCCACTATCTTCACCTTTCCATCCATTACCACATACTCTACATCTTTATCGAATAGGGTATATGCCTTCAGTAGTTGTTGTACCGAGTGGATACGATCAGCTTTTATTGCGTAGTCTTGCAGCAGCGTATCTTTGCGTTGCGCCTTTGTTTGCCCGTCCGCATCCGATTTTTCGATCTCTGCCAGCTCGCTTCCTATATCGGGCAGTATAAAAAAGTCTGCTTCTTCGCCCGAAGCCGTTATGAGGGCAATGCCTTTCTCCGTCAGGTCAACACTATTGTTCTTTTCATCGATAGTGAAATAAAGCTCACTATCTACTACAGGCATATTGCGCTTTTGCTCGCCTATATAATAGTTTTCGGATTTTTGCAGTATCTGGCGCACACCTTCTTCACTTAAGTATTTTATTAGTGCGCTGCTTTTAGGTAAACCCCTGAAAGCACGATACAGGTGAAGGCCGCCATTCTCTTTATCTGTTTTACCTTCTGCTATCAGCTTTTTAGCTTCGTTGATACTGTTATTGATAACACGGCGTTGTGCTTCAAGCAAGCGTTCAATGCGTGGTTTCAGAATGTGAAATTGTTGCTCATCTCCTTTTGGCACAGGGCCTGAAATAATAAGTGGGGTACGCGCATCATCTACCAGTACGCTATCCACCTCATCTACCATTGCATAATGGTGCTTGCGTTGCACCATCTCATCGGGGTGGTGTACCATGTTGTCGCGCAGATAGTCGAAACCAAACTCGTTATTGGTGCCGTAGGTAATATCGGCCATATAAGCCTTGCGGCGCATAGGCGAGTTAGGCTGGTGCTTGTCAATACAATCAACAGTAATACCCAGGAATTCGAACAACGGGCCATTCCACTCCTGGTCACGGCGTGCCAGGTAGTCGTTCACAGTCACTATATGCACACCTTCGCCTGGTAGCGCATTCAGGTAAGAAGGTAGGGTAGATACAAGGGTTTTACCTTCACCGGTTGCCATTTCGGCAATCTTACCTTCGTGCAGGGTAATACCACCTATCAGTTGTACATCGTAGTGTACCATGTTCCAGGTTACGGTGTTGCCTGCAGCCTGCCATGTGTTTTTATATATTGCTTTATCGCCCTCTATACGCACATTGTCGCGCTCCATGGCCAGTTCCCTGTCAAGATCGGTAGCGGTAACAACCAGTTCTTCATTTTCTTTAAAGCGGCGTGCAGCGTCTTTTACCACTGCAAAAGCTTCGGGAAGTATTTGTTCAAGTATTACTTCTATTTGTTCATCGCGCTTTTTAATTAGCTTATCTACTTCGTTATAAACAGCCTCGCGCGCTTGTAGTTCGGTTTCTTCAGCAACGGCTTTTTGCGCAGCTATTTCAGCATCTATATCTTTTAGGTGCTCCTTAATACGTTGGCGGAACTCCTGTGTTTTATTACGTAGTTGGTCGTGCGAAAGGGATTGGAGCTGGCCGTAAATACGGTTGATCTCATCTACCACAGGCTGTATGCGCTTTACGTCTTTATCAGACTTATTGCCGCCAAACAGTTTCGAAAGAAAACCTATCATTCTTAAATTTTTCTTGGATATAAAAAGTTTGTATTAGCTGGATAAGGGGTTAAGTTTAATTAAGCCAGCCTTATTCCACCCCTATGTGGTAACAAAACCCATGCAATTTTTTGTAACTGACAGGCTGGCACTTTGGGGGTTCAAAACTACGCCAAATAGCCCATTTGAACAAGCTGGACCAAATGATTAACACCCGGATAAAAATTTTTTTCTTGCAAACCCTTGCAAGGCAAGAAAATTTTTATGTATTTTGGAAACCAATTAAGAAAAAAGCGCACAATTATGAAAAAAACTTTCATCCTGGTTACTACTATACTGGCTTCGGTTTTTGTTGCAAATAAAGGCTTTGCACAAGATCAGGAAGATGCGGAACTTGTGAGAGTTTACCGCTGGTACAATCCGCAAGATCAAAATTATGTAACCGTTGCTGATGGTGAAATGCAGGATGGCCAGTTGCTTAACTGGAAATGGAAAGATAAAACAATGCTTTTTGTTGCTTACCGCAACCCGGCTCCTGGCCGCGTAGCTGTTTACAGCTGGTACAACCCCGATACTAAAGACTACGCCAGCATTGCTGAAGATGAATTTTCTGATGATCAGATGATGAAAATGGGTTATTCAGCCAAGCACCTGCAATTTTATGCTTTAACACGCCGTGGCCCCAACACAGTAGCAGTATACCGCTGGAATGTGGTTAAAAACCACGACTGGGTTACTATACCAGACGATAGCAATACAGATGCATACTATAAAAAAGGCTACAGGAATAAATCATTCCAATACTACGGTATAGCGCGTGGCACAGATGCAGCTATATACAATCAACTGTAATAAAACTTCATAGAATATAAAAAAGGCAGCTAATTAGCTGCCTTTTTTGTTTGATTCTTCTGATGGTTATATACTACAGCACCTGCACTATAAGAAATTTTAGATACTGGGTGGTAGGTACATGCCACAATATAGGGTGGTCGGAAGCCTGGGTTTGCCAGGTTACCTGCCGTATTTTACGGCGTGCGTCTTTAGCGGCCATATCAATAGTTTTCAGGAAAAGGTCGGGCGGCACCAGGTTGGTACAAGATGCCGTAACCAGGAAACCACCGGGCTTTACCAGCTTCATACCCCTTAGGTTTATCTCTTTGTAGCCTGTAATAGCTTTCTGGATATTCTCGCGGCTCTTTGTAAAAGCAGGTGGATCGAGCATTACCACATCATACCTTTTGCCATCTTTCACCCATTGTTTCAGCACATCAAAAGCGTTTACAGCTTCAAATGAACAATTAGTAAAGCCGTTGAGCACGGCATTGCGGCGGGCGGTGTCTACAGCTTTTTCAGATATATCTAAACCAAGAACCGATTTAGCGCCATAATGCGCTGCATGCATAGAGAATGTGCCTGTATAACAGAAAGCCTCGAGCACATCGGCATCTTTTACTATATGCTGTATAGCGCGGCGGTTGTCTTGCTGATCGAGAAAATAGCCTGTTTTTTGTCCGTTCACTATATCCACATGAAATTTCAGGCCGTTCTCATTAATAATGATGTTGGTATCAAATGGTTCTGATAAGAAGCCTTTTATCTGTTGCAATCCCTCTACTTCGCGCACTGGCACATCGTTGCGTTCGTAAATGCCCTTTGGCTTAAATATTTTCTGTAAAGCAGCTACAATGGCAGGTTTCCATCTGTCAATACCCAAGGCTAGTGTTTGTATGACAAAATGATCGTTGAATTTGTCTATAATAAGCGCCGGCAGTTGGTCAGCTTCACCAAAAATAAGACGGCAATTTTCTACATATCCTATCTGCTGGCGGTATTCCCAGGCTTCTTTTATACGCTTGTAAAAGAAATCATCGTTTACTGCTTCATCTTTATCGCGCGTTACCAGGCGAATAGTGATCTGGGATGCAGGATTATAATAGCCTTTGCCAATGAAAGAGCCATTATATGAGTATACTTCTACTATATCGCCCGGTTGTGCGTCACCATCGTGATCACCTAACTCGTTACCAAATATCCAGGGATGACCATTCACCACACGATCGCCTATCTTCTTACGCAGGAAAAATTTCGCCATAGGGCGCAAAATTAGTGAATAGATAACAGATGGTAGAGAATAGTGTAGAGTAAATAGAGTGTCAAAGTGAGAGATCGCAGCCGGCAATCATTTACAGATTCTTATTTGTTAACTATAAAAACACTGTTCACTATTCACTATACTCTATTCAGTTTCATTAATTTTGGTTCTCTATGCTACAAAAGCTGGTTGTTGATAATTATGCTATTATAGACCACCTGGAACTAAAGCCGGATGGTCATTTAAATACCGTGACGGGCGAAACAGGAGCGGGTAAGAGCATCATACTGGGTGCTTTGGCGTTGATATTGGGAGAGCGTGCAGATACATCTGTATTGATAAATAAAGATGAAAAATGTGTGGTGGAAGCTTATTTTGATGTACAGGAGAATGAGGCTTTTCGTAAAGCGATACAAGAAGAAGAGCTGGACGATGAGCCGCAATGTATTATACGCCGCGAGATAAGCAGCAGTGGTAAATCTCGCGCATTTGTTAACGATACCCCCGTTAATTTACAGGTGCTGAACAGGCTTACATCCTTATTGGTAGACCTTCATCAGCAGTTCGACCACCTGGCTTTTGAAGATGATTCTTTCCAGATAGATGTAGTAGATGCCATAGCGCAAAACGGTGGCTTGCGAAAAGAATATGCGCAGCTTTTTACTGAATATAAACGAGTAGCGCAAGATTTAAATAGGCTGCAGCAACAGCAAATACAGTGGAAGAAAGATGCTGATTACAAGCAATACCTGCTGGATGAGCTGCTGCAACTATCGTTTAAAGAAAATGAGCTGGAAGAAGCAGAGCAGCAACTAAAGCAACTGGCACATGCAGAGCGTATTATAGGCGTATTGCAAGTAAGCCGCATGGTATTGGACGAAGGCGAGCAGCCTTTGAATAATGAATTGCGCCGGATAGCCCAGCAATTGCAGGGTATAGCAGAAGTGCTGCCTGAGGCCCAAATGTTGCAGGAGCGCGTTAACTCTGCCTGGGCTGAACTGAAAGATATTGCCGCCGAACTGGAAACAGCCGAAGGAAAAATAAGTATGGACCCGGAGCTAATGCAACAATTGCAGGAACGGCTGGATCATGGATATAAACTACTTAAGAAGCATGGCCTGCAAACCACCGCAGAGCTATTATCGCTCCAGCTACAATTAGAAACCGACCTGAAAGCTACGCTAGACCTGGATGAGCAGATAGCAAAGCTGTTGGAAGAAAAAGACCTACGCTATAAGGAGGTACTGGCTGCTGCTAAAAAAATATCTACGCAGCGCAATGCTACCGCGCCCGAGCTGGCCCGGAAAGTGAGTGAACTGCTTGTACTAGTGGGAATGCCTAATGCACAATTTAAAGTAGAGATAAGTAGGCTACAGGTGCCAACAGCCAGTGGTATGGATGAGGTGCAGTTTCTATTGGATGCCAATAAAAGCGGACGCTTTTTGCCTGTATATAAAGCGGCATCGGGTGGTGAAATGAGCCGTATTATGTTGTGCATTAAATCGCTTACAGCTAAAGCAATGCAATTGCCTACACTAATATTTGATGAAGTAGATACAGGTATATCGGGCGAAGCTGCCCGGCAGGTAGGTATGCTATTACAACAACTGGGTAAACACCACCAGGTAATATGTATCACACATCAGCCCCAGGTTGCTGCAAAAGGTATGGCCCATTTTTATGTGTATAAAGAGGCTAATAAAGATGGCCGTATCAACACAAATATTCGTTTGTTGCAAACGGAAGAACGTGTGCAGGCCATAGCCCGCATGATAGGTGGTGAGCAGCCCAGCGATGCAGCCCTGCAAAATGCAAAAGAGTTAGTTTCGGCGTAAGGTTGTTATTTATAAATATCGGGTAAGTGCCTCATGGCTTTAGCCGGTACAGGCAAAGACATCCATGGTGAAGTAACGGTGCGCAGGTATAATGTGTTGCGTGCAGATTGGGGTATCTCTTCGGGTGCCCGGTAAGTGCTGCGCTGCATTGGTACCACTTCTATCAGGTCGCCGGGCTTCAAGTCGTCCATATTCAGTGCCATTACTTTATACCATTTATCGTCCTGCTCGCTTTTGCGCGACACGGGTATTACCTTCGATACTTTGCATATTTCCCAGCCGGTTTCCCCACGCCAAAAAAAACTCTCGGGCGTAGCTTTGCCATTCACCCATGTAAGTATGAATTTGTGCATCTCTACTGCTGGGTCAGAAGTATCGGCAGGGAGGTATTTTTGTGTATATGCTACCAGCAGGGTGGCATAATTTGTGGCCGGTGCAATAGGTTTCTTCTTAGGTGCTACAGTTTGTGCAAAAACCTGGCAAGTAATCATCATAGCACAAAAGAGTGCTGTAAACAAAGGCTTCATCTTTCAATCTTATCCTGTAGCAAAGGTACAAAAAAGGCGCCCTGCTATGGGGCGCCTTACTATAATGTAATTGTAAATTTATTTCTGTACTATGTTCATTTCCTTAAGTAGCCAGCCTGCACCGCCAATTTTATCAACCACAAAAAGTGTGTAGCGGATATCGAGGCTGATATTACGGCACAAATTAGGGTCGAAGTAGAGGTCGCTCATGGTGCCTTCCCATATCCTATCAAAATTGGTACCTATCAGCTGCCCTTTTGCATTTAACACGGGGCTGCCCGAATTGCCACCCGAGGTGTGGTTGGATGCAATAAATGCTACGGGCACTGTACCATTTACCGCCCAGCGGCCATAGTCTTTTGCTGCATATACATCCTTTAGCTTCTGCGGTACGCGAAATTCATCTACTTCAGGATTGTCTTTAGCTATTACTTCATCCAGGTTGGTTTGGAAGGAATAGCCGGCGGCACCATCTGGGTCTATACCCTGTACCTTGCCGTACGTGAGGCGTAAAGTGAAATTGGCATCGGGATAGAAAGCCTTGTCTTTATCCAGTTGCATTTGAGCATTCATGTACAGGCGGTTCATAACATTCATGCGGTTGTAATACTGTGTAAGCTGTGTATTGATGCGCTCTTTACGAAGGGTGTTAACCGCATCATATAGTTGCCATGCGGGGTCGGCAATAATAGTGAGTGTATCAATTGGGCTGGCCGATGCTGCAAATTTATCCAGGTTGTCTTTACTGGTGCTTATGGAACGGAATACATAGCCTGCCCACTTCTCATAATTGCTGCCATTTTGTTCATATTGCCTTCTGAAGGTAGCTGGCACATATTTTTCCGATTTTTCGAAAAATAAAGGCATCAGGTTTACAAACAAATGTTCATCGGTACCGGCATCATAATTCTTATAAAAGCCATCGGTAGCCTTTACAATTTTGTTCAGCGTATCCTGCAGTTTTTCGCCCGTAATACCGGCCCTGTATACCTGCAATATTTTATCG
>JAEZIL010000140.1 GCA_023436685.1 Bacteroidota bacterium
ATATAGGACTGGCGTGTAAACTTATTAACAAGCAAGTGCTTAAGGCCGGCCTGGTAGATATACTAGGCAAGCACGGTGCTACCAATGTGCAGGGCGAAGAACAAATGAAGCTGGATATATACGCCAACGATACACTCATAAGCGTATTGCAAAATAGTGCCGACTGTGCCGGTATCGCATCGGAAGAAAATGATGATTTTGTGGCTTTTGACGACGAGTTCTCTATGAACTCGAAATATATTGTATTGTTTGACCCATTGGATGGCTCATCGAACATAGATGTAAACGCCCCGATAGGCACTATATTTTCAATTTACCGCCGTGTAAGCGAATTAGGTAAGCCTTGTACTGCCGAAGATTTTCTGCAACCGGGCAATAAGCTGATGGCTGCGGGATATGTAATATATGGCAGCAGTACCATGATGGTGTATGCTACTAAACTGGGTGTTAACGGCTTTACGCTGGAGCCATCGATAGGTGAGTTCTGCCTGTCTCACCCCGAACTGAAATGCCCGGAAAAAGGTAAGATATATTCAATAAACCAGGGTAACAGCTGCAAGTATGGTGAAGGTGTAAGAGCCTTCCTGGATTATTGCATGGAAGACAATAAAGAAGAAGGTCGCCCATACTCGCACCGTTATATAGGATCGATGGTGGCGGATATGCACCGTACCATTATTAAGGGTGGTATTTTTATGTACCCTGCCGACAGGAGCAATGCCAATGGCAAGCTGCGCCTGCAATACGAGTGCAACCCGATGGCCTTCCTGATAGAAGCAGCGGGTGGTAAAGCCAGCAGTGGTACAGGTAATATACTGGACGTAGTACCTACCGAACTGCACCAACGCGTACCTGTATACATAGGCTCGAAAAACCTGGTAGAAAAAGCACTTACATTTTGCAATGAGCAGGTGACTGCTTAATACCAACCAAATACATTAAAGCCCTGCAATTGCAGGGCTTTTGTTTTATAATTTTTCGAGTAAGGCTTTACCTAATGGCGAGATCTCGTAGCCAACGATATGGCTTATGGTTAAGCCCAGGTTCTTCAGTTTGCGGATATTTATTTTCAACCATTCTTTTTCGAAGCCGGTAAGTTTTGCAATGCCTACGGCGTGCAGGTGAGGATTGTCTCTTATAGCTAATAATACCTTCCTTGTCCAATCTCCGTGGCTACTATGCTTATCAAGCCGCTGTAGTTTTTGTTTTAGGTCTGCGATCTTTTCGCTGGTAACTACTGTTTGCTCTCTTAGTTCTATTCGTGGATCTTCGGAATGGTAGCTGACCGATATTTTGTAGATGTCTCCGGCGCTATTAGCAGGAAATGATCTTAACAATTGCTGTTTATCTGAGAAGCCGGCCTTCATAGCGTCGTTATCGGTAATGCTGGCTTCATCTACAGTTTCAATGCTATTGATCTTCACCAGGCCAATGTATGTGTGCAGGAGGCTTCCGGTTTTCACCGTGGGCTTTTGCCATTTACGAAAAGCAAGTGTGACTGTACCTGCTTTTATTCCGTCGAGGTGTATGGTTTTGAACAACATGTTACTACTGGTTAAAAAACAGGTATAGTAATAGTCTCGGTGGTTCCATTGATAACTACATGTAAAAAGTAAATGCCTGGTGAAAGATGGCGCAACTGCAACTTGTATTGGCGGCCTTTTACAAAATCTTTGCTAATGGTAGCACCTGAAGCATTGTGCAAACTGGCTGATTCTATGATGTATTTAGAGGTAATAATAGTCTCTGAATTGCTGCGCTGAATGCTTAGGTTCTTATTTTTTACAGTGCTCGCACTCACAGGGAATACATTTTTCCTTAGCCAGTACGCAATAGTATCGGTAAGTGCCTGCGATGTTTGAGGGTTGTTTGCGGTGGTGAGATAATGATTGAGGCCGGGTACCTGGTAAAAATCGGCATCTGTAACTTCCTGTTGAAAACGTACGTATTCAGTACTTAGCGGTACGTTGATATCATTGCCCAAACCTATAAATAAAGTGCGCTTCTTGCAGAGGTTGTAATTGATAGAAACGGAATCCATTACATCGGTATAGTCGTCCCATACGGCTGCAGGTACGCCTGCAAATGCAGGTGTTGATGAATTGTAACTACCTTGTCTTACCATGTTGAAGTAGGCAAGTATTTGTGCGCCTTGTGTTTTGGCAACATCGGTATCGCCATTGCAAGTGCGGGCAATGTTCAGCAACTGATAAGCCAGCATAGTGTCTATAGGTGTACGCGGGCCGGCCAGCGATATGATAGCTTTGATAGCAGCGTCGTTCTTAGCAGCATAGGGGATTATGCCCGAACCTTCGCTATGGCCCAGAAGTATGATGTTGTCTTTATCGATATCGCTACGTGTTTTTACATAAGCGATAGCAGATGCTACTGGCAGCCATAGTTTGTAGAATGTTACAGGAGCGGGTGCGCTGGGGTAGGTGAACTCAACCTTATCGTAAGTAAATACTGCATATCCCGAATCAGATAGCGCTTCGCTGATGCCGAGGTATGGCTTCAAGGTTGTACCGGAAAGGCCAGGGTATAAGCACATAACATTTCCCCCTGCATAGGTAGGGTACCATCTTTATCGTTAGCGCCCGAGCCAGGTACCACTATCACTACCTGGAAAGGCCCTGCACCATCGGGGAATTGTATGCGGCCACTGAGGGTAAGACCATCGTGCGTGAGCGAAATAGCTTCTGATTTTTTGGCGTGGATAAAATAGGTGCAACATGCCAGCGCTAATGTAAGGGCGAAGGATTTGAATTTCATAAGTGTAAATATTAATGGCCGGAAGTGCTTTTAGTGTAGTTTTTGTTCTGCTTTTCTGTGCAGCATAAATGAATAGCATACCGGTATTAAAACCAGCATTATTATATAGATAAAGAAGTTGGTATCGTCCCAAAAGCCGGGGGCCAACAAGTATACCAGCGTAAACAGCAACCCTAGCGCAAACCAAAGTACGCCGGTCATTTTATGGGTTTTCTTCCAGTTGTCATCACTGTTCAATGTCCAGGGCAGGCGTATACCTACCAGGTAGTTAGGCTTAATATTATATAGCATATTGCCCAGGAAGGCAAATATTAATCCCAGCATAGGCATCATAATGCTATGCGCATTAGCTATCCGCCCTATACTATCGAAAAACAGTATCATGTTAATTGCCGTTAGCAGCAGTACCATGTTCCTGGCCAGTTTATTAAAATTATTGCTGTGACCGGCAGCAGCACGTTTAGGATCTATTTTGCGTATATACACCAGCAAGAAATAAACTGCTAATGTAATGGCCGATAATACCGGAGTATTAGACCACAGTTTATCTTTAGGGCTAAGTGGTACTGCATCGTTGGCTAAGTGGTACTGGCGCCTTACGGGTATCATCTCTGGTATATCACTCCATAAAAACAACAAACATAATACGGGGCTTAAAGCTATCAGTGTAAAAATGACGTTCTGTAACCAAAGTCTGTTTTTCATAATTGGTAGTTTTAATAGTGACCTTATTTTTTAAACTGCATGAACCATTTGATGATCTCATCCACTACGGTTGTGTTCAATGTATATGTAATGAACTGACCCTGCTTGGTTGCTTCTACCAACTCTGCCTGCTTCAGCAAATCGAGGTGGTGGCTAATGCTGGGCTTGCTGATGTTGAAGTGCTGGGCTATCTCGCCCGCGGTCATATCTCCTTTGCGTAATAGTTCCAATATCTCCCTGCGTGTTGCATCGTTCAGCGCTTTAAAGAGGATATTCATAGAAACTGTGCAATTAGTTATTTAGACAAATATCTAAATATTTATATTAAATAGCAAATATTTTAGAAAAAGGTGCCAATGAGGCACCCTTCTTTGAATAGTGATAGTAATATGGGTTACGCTGTTTTGCTAAGGTAATTGCCAATCGATTTTTCGATGAGTTCTGTCCAACCCATATTGAAGCTGGCAGGCTGGAAATCGGGGCCATTGCTGGCAAAGGTGTGCAGGCCTTCGTGTGTTAGCCTCAGTTTGGTTTTATCGCCCATTGGTTCCAGTTCGAACGTCACGAACGATTCACCGGGATAGCCTTTGTAGGTCCATGTGTATTGCAGTTTTTTGCTAGGGTCAACCTGTGTAACACGACATTCGTGTATGTATTCTTCGCCCTTGCTACCCTTACCTGCAAAAGTGAATTCAAAACCTACTTCAGGTTTAAAATCGCTGAGGGTGAAATACCATTCCTCCATCTGGTCTTTATCGGTAATGGCCTCCCATACGCGTTGGCTGGTAGCATCCAGCGTTACTTCTTTTACAATTGGAGCTGTACTTACTGTTTCCATTGTTTATTGTTTTAAAGTGATTATTTCTTTTTCTTCTTCTTTTTGTCTTTAGCAAGAAATGCATTTAGGGCGTCCAATTTTGCATCCCAGAATCGGCTGAATTGCGATGTCCATTCCTGCACCTCTTTTAGCTGTGCAAGGTTAGCCTGGCAATAGCGTTCGCGGCCTTGCTGGTTGATGATGAGCAGGCCACATTCAGTGAGTATTTTGATATGCTTGGATATAGCAGGGCGGCTGATATCGAAATTATCTGCCACGGCGTTAAGATTGAGTTGCTGATGCGCCAGCAGGTTTATGATCTCTCTCCGGGTAGGGTCGGCTATCGCCTGGAAAACATCTCGTCTCATAATTTGTGTAACCTTTCGATTA
>JAEZIL010000141.1 GCA_023436685.1 Bacteroidota bacterium
ACAACAACTCAGGAAAATGCGGATGAAAACTCAATTGAACTGGACGAGAACGGATTACCAACCGAAGATGCACTGCTAGCCTTTATTCCCAAAACAGAGGGTGAACGTACTGATGCTACTCAAAAAATAAAAGCCGCTTATATGGATATGGCTAATGCCTACATAAAGCAGTTGGAAGATTATCCTGAAGGTATTGCAACACTAGACACTTTTGAAAAACGCTTCCCCGAAAAAAGTCCAAGAGCTGCAGAAGTGCTTTATTTGCGTTACCTGGCGGCTATAAAACAAAACCAGCTGGATGCTGCCAAAACTTATAGTACCAGGTTGTTGCAGGAATATGGAGATAGCAGGTGGGCCGCATTGGTAAGACCCACGGAAGATGGTGCCGGTATTACAAAAAGTAACGAAGCTGTATCTGCATACTATGACAATGTGTACAACCTTATCCTGCAACGCCAGTATACGGAAGCACTCCTGCTGGCACGCAACGGCCAAAAGAATTATAGCGATTCAAACTACATTAAACGTTTCCGCATTGTAGAGGCTATTGCACTGGCAGGCACTGGCAACTATGACAATGCCGATACAGTAGCCACAACCTTCATCCGAAATAATCCAAACGATCCGCTAAAGCCATGGGCTGAGGCAGTATTAGATTTTATTAAAAAGAACAGGGTTGCACCATCTGTCAATGCAGTACCACCAAGTTCTGCACCGGCAGCTGCGGCAGGAAATGTTCCCGCAGCTGGGGCAGGAAATGCTGCAGATAGTGTAACTGCTTCGGGCAATCCCGCAGCCGGTGCCGACAATGTAGCACTACCCCCACCTCCTGCCTATACCCATAATTCTAAAGCAGAACACTATGCTGTTTTTGCTTTCCCGGTAATGGAGCAGAGAGCAATGGGAGTAAAAGCAGCAATTGGCGATTTCAATAGCTTCAAATTCCCATCCATGTCTTTAAAATCAGAGCTTGAGATGCTTAGTTCAGGTAAGGGGCTGGTCATTACCCGGAAGTTCGACAATGCCTTGCAGGCCAAAATATACTTAAACATGTTACGCTCTACCCCTCAGGTTTTTCGCGAATATAAAGATGGCGAATATGATCTGTTCACCATATCTGCCGACAATTTGCGGAAGCTTAAGGCCGATAAAGACCTGAAGGCCTACCTGAACTTTTATAAAGCGAACTACAAATAACTTATATTTTAAAATATTCAAAAGCCATCGATTATAATTGATGGCTTTTTGATTATAACTGATTAATATGCGGGCAACGGCAAGATTGTTGTAAATTAGGATAGCATAATGGAAAAGCTAAAGACCATAACATATAATATTGACGAGGAAGAGGAAAAGAAACTTATTTTAAGAGAATACAGGGCTTTACTCAGAGCATTAAAACAAAGAATTAAAAAAGGGGATAAAGCGCTGTTGCGCCGCGCATTTGAGATTGCAGTAGACGCTCACAGAGATATGCGCCGTAAATCGGGCGAGCCTTATATTCTCCATCCTTTAGCAGTAGCGCGTATCGTTGTTGAAGAGATAGGACTTGGTGTCACATCCTCTATATGTGCTTTGCTGCACGATGTGGTAGAAGATACGGAAACTACCTTAGAGGATATTACCCGTGAGTTTGGTGCAAAGTATGCGAAGATCATAGATGGGCTAACCAAAATATCCAATGTTGTAGACCTGGGCGCGGATACTACAATACAGGCTGAGAACTTCCGTAAGATATTATTGACACTGGCCGATGACCCACGCGTAATATTGATAAAGCTGGCCGACAGGCTACATAATATGCGCACATTGGAAAGCATGAGCCGTGAGAAGCAATTAAAAATATCTTCTGAAACTACCTATATCTACTCTCCCCTTGCCCACCGCATGGGTTTGTATGAAATTAAATCGGAACTGGAAGACCTTGCGTTGAAGTATACACAACCAGAAGTATATACGGAAATATCGAAAGGGCTTAAGGAAACCAAACGAGACCGTACCCGCTATATAAATGAATTTATCAGGCCAATAAAAGAAGAGCTTAGCGAGGCGGGTTTTGATTTTGAGATATATGGGCGGCCTAAAGCCATACACTCTATCTGGAACAAGATGCGTAAGAAAGAAGTAGCTTTTGAAGAAGTGTACGATCTTTTTGCCATACGTGTTATACTCAATTCGCCACCCGAACGTGAAAAACAAGACTGCTGGAAGGTATATTCTATAGTAACCAACTTTTACAAACCAAGCCCCGAACGCCTGCGCGACTGGATAAGCGTGCCAAAAGGGAATGGCTATGAAGCACTACATACCACGGTAATGGGCCCCGGAGGCCGTTGGGTAGAAATACAGATACGCACTAAACGGATGAACGAAATAGCAGAGAAGGGCCTTGCTGCACACTGGAAATATAAAGAAGGCGCTGTTAGCCCCCAGGAAAGCAAACTGGATAGCTGGCTCCAACACTTGCGTGATATTCTGAACAACCCCGAAACCGATACGCTAGATTTTCTTCAGGATTTTAAGCTCGATCTTTTTACCGAGGAAATATACATTTATACGCCAAAAGGCGAAATGCGTGTATTACCGAAAGGAGCTACCGCGCTCGATTTTGCTTTCGATGTACACTCAGAGCTAGGTGCACGCTGTATAGGTGCCAAGGTCAATTACCGGTTAGTGCCCTTAAGCCATGTATTAAAAAGTGGCGACCAGGTGCAGATCATAACCTCGTCCAAACAAAAACCTTCTGAAGACTGGTTGTCGTTCGTTACCACCGGCAAGGCTAAATCGCGCATTAAATACTACCTTAAAGAGGAAAAACGCCTGATAGCCGAGGATGGTAAAGCGATGATAGAACGTAAGCTTGACCACGCCAAGCTACCAATGTCACCACACAACCTAAATGAATTGGTGGTGCATTATAAGAAGCCATCCCTTCTCGATCTTTATTATGCAATAGCAGTGGGCAGTATCGATGTAAAAGACCTTTTAAAGGACTTCAATATACAGGGCGATAAGCTGGCACATATTAAAGAAGTAAAACCGGAACATAAGCACGATGATGAGCCTGTAAAGCAAAAGCCTTCCAAAGGTGCAGAACTGATAATTTTCGGCGAGAGTTCTGACAAGATATTATATAAACTGGCACAGTGCTGCCAGCCTATTCCGGGCGATAATGTGTTTGGCTTCATAACATCTGGCGAGGGCCTTAAAATACACCGCACCGACTGCCCTAACGCCGCGCAGTTGCTAGCTAACTATGGCCACCGCGTGGTTAAGACCAAATGGGCTAAAAACAAAGAGATATCTTTCCTTAGCGGCGTACGTATCCTTGGGCTCGACGATGTGGGTGTTATTCAAAAGATCACCAACGTTATTTCCGGTGAGTTAAAAATGAATATGCGTTCAATAAGCATCGATACCAGCGATGGTATTTTTGATGGAACTATTATGGTGTATGTACACGACCGTGAAGAGCTGGATAACCTTTGTCACCGCCTAGCCTCGCTTGAGGGTATTAATAAAGTAGAACGCCTGGAAGTTCAGGACGAATAGAACAAATAATTACTACATGACCACAGACAATAGCAAAGAACTTTACGATAAGTATTTAGATATTACACAAAAAGCTGCTGACCTTAATTATGCGTCAGCAGTGTTGAGTTGGGACCAGGAAGTTTATATGCCCCCGAAAGGGGAGCAATTCAGGGCGCGGCAACTAGCTACACTTACCACGCAAGCCCATGAGCTGGTTACAAGCCGTGAATACGGGGAATTGCTACACCGGCTAGGCAAGGCTCATCTTGACGAGACACAAGCAGCCAATATACGCCTGAGCCTTGAAGACTATGAGAAGAACAGCAAATTGCCGGCATCGTTTGTTGAAGAACTGACAATGCAGACCAGTGCTAGTTACAATGCATGGATAAAAGCACGTAAAGCCAACGACTATGATCTTTATGCGCCTGAACTTGAAAAAATGATAGCGTTAAAGAAAAAACAGGCAGAATTGTACGGCTATGAAGGGCATCCATACAA
>JAEZIL010000163.1 GCA_023436685.1 Bacteroidota bacterium
ATTTAGCGAGATATCTCCCAATGTTATCAACGCATTGCTTGCTACCGAAGATGCCCGTTTTTATGACCATTCAGGCATTGACCCCGTAGCCACTGTTGCTATACCTTTCTATATGATGACAGGTAAGAAAAGAGGCTCTTCAACTATTACACAACAGTTAGCAAAAAACCTCTTCCCCAGGCAAAACCAAAACATGTTCACCCTACCCTTCCTGAAACTAAAGGAATGGGTGCTGGCGGTAAAACTGGAGCGCAACCTTACCAAAAATGAGATCATTACCCTGTATCTGAATACTGTACCATTTGGCGATAATGTATATGGTATACGTAATGCCTCATTGACCTTCTATAACAAAATGCCCGATTCGGTAAATATAGAAGAAGCAGCGATGCTGGTGGGCATGCTAAAAGGGAATACTATATATAACCCTCGCAGGAACCCCGAGCGTGCCCTGGAACGCCGTAATGTGGTATTGGACCAAATGCAGAAAAACGCTTACCTGACCGCTGAAGAAGCCCGTAAGTGGATGGCTAAGCCAATAAAACTAAACTACCATAAACTTACTAACCATGAGGGTTTGGCGCCATACTTCAGGCAGGTATTAGAACTGGAAGTGAAAAAACTTCTAAAAAACCTGGAAAAAGAAGACGGTACTCCATATAATATTTATAAAGACGGCCTGAAAATATATACTACGCTTGATATACGTATGCAACGTTATGCAGAGCAAGCAGTAGAAGAACATATAAGCCAGCTGCAGAAAGCCTTCGTGAACCAATATAATTATAAGGACGGGTCGATATGGAAAAAGAACGCCAAGTACCTGACCGAAGCTATTAAGAACTCTGAACGCTACCTGAACCTGAAGGAAAATGGCATGAGCCACGACCAGATAGTGCGCGAGCTAAGTAAACCCGTAGAAATGAAGGTATTTGCATGGAACAACAAGGGCTCAAAAGACACAGTAATGAGCCCTATTGATTCTATCAAATACATGAAAATGTTTTTGCAGGCAGGCTTTATGGCTATGGACCCCTATACCGGAGAGATCAAGGCTTGGGTAGGTGGTATCGATCATACCTACTTCCAGTATGACCACGTAAACATACAGACCAAAAGACAGGTAGGCTCAACCATTAAACCTCTGCTGTACTGCCTGGCGGTTGACAATGGTATATCGCCATGTAGCAACATACCTACAACCCCTGTAGATTTTCCTGAAAAACACAACTACGACGCCGGCGGTAGCCAGTATGGTTCGCTACCCATGAGTATGGCACTTGCAAAATCGGTAAATAACGCCGCCCTATACCTTGTGAAACAGATCGGCGTAAATGCATTTGTCGACTTTTTACACCGTTGTGGTATCACCAGCAATGTTGAGAAATTCCCTTCTTCTGCACTAGGTGCTTCAGATATATCGCTGCTGGAAATGCTGGGGGCTTATACCATGTTCCCCACGGGTGGCATTAATGTGCAGCCTATGTACATCACCAAAATAGAAGACAAGAACGGCATGCTGATAAAGAACTTTGTGCCTGTACAAAAAGAATTGATCAACTCGAGCACTGCATTTAAAATGGTAAAACTAATGCGCGGCGTTGTAGATCATGGTACAGGGGTACGCTTACGCTACAGATATGGACTTAAAGGAGATATAGCAGGCAAAACAGGTACTACCAATAGCCAGGCCGATGCCTGGTTCATAGGATATACGCCGCAAATACTAGCGGGTGCATGGGTAGGTTGCGACGACCGCTACCTTCGCTTTAACAGCGAGGCACTGGGGCAAGGTGCAGCGGCAGCATTGCCTATATGGGCTTTATTTATGCAAAAGGTGTATGAGGATAAAAGCCTCGATATACGCAGCGATGTAACTTTTAAAGAACCTGAGAACTTTAACGACTGCGATGTGCTGGACCCCACCAGTATGCAACGCAGCTCTACTTACAACACCGGCAGCTATAATAACAGCAACGACACGGCCGAGCCTGTTGAAGAAGTTCCTACAACAGAATGGCAATAGCCCAATGATAGTAAAGGGTAAAATAATTAACGATCCGGTATATGGCTTTTTACGCTTTCCGGAGCATGAGATACTACGTATTATAGGACACCGCTGGTTTCAAAGACTGCGCCATATAAAACAAATGGGCTTTGCACACCTTGTGTACCCAGGTGCTACACATACACGCTTTCACCATTCATTAGGTGCCTGCCATTTGATGGCTAAAGCAGTAGATGAATTGCGTATAAAAGGAGTTGAAATAACCGATGAGGAATGTGTGGCTGCACGTAGTGCTATCCTGCTGCACGATATTGGCCATGGCCCTTTCTCGCATGCCTTGGAACATAGCCTGGTAGATTGCATATCGCACGAGCAAATATCTCACCTCATCATGAAACGTATGAATGAGGAATATGGTGGTGCATTAGAGAAGGCACTTAGCGTATTTGACCATTCTTATCCTAAAAAATACCTGCACCAGTTGGTATCCAGCCAATTAGATGTAGACCGGATGGATTATTTAAATAGAGATAGCTTTTATACCGGTGTATCGGAAGGTGTTATCGGCTACGACCGTATATTACAAATGCTAACCGTGCGCGATGGGCAATTGATGGTGGAGGAAAAGGGCGTACACTCGGTAGAAAAATTCATAATAGCCCGAAGGCTAATGTATTGGCAGGTTTATTTACATAAAACAGTACTGGGATCGGAGGTGCTATTGATAAATATACTTACCAGGGCTAAAGAGCTATGCAAAAAAGGTGAAGATTTGTTTGCTACACCTGCACTACGCTTTTTTTTACATAATAATCTTAGCACTGCCGACTTTGAAAGCGACCCACAAAACCTGGAACTTTTTTGTCAGCTGGATGATAACGACATACTAACCTCAATAAAAGTATGGCAGTCACATAGCGACAAGGTGCTTTCTTTGCTATGTAAAATGCTGGTGCAGCGCAGGCTGTACAAGGTACGGTTCAGCACCCAAAACATGGATGATGAGCTACAACAAGAAAGGCTGACGGCTATAAGTACACTAGGGATTGATGAGCAGGATGTTCATTATTTTGTGGCATCGGGCACTACATCTAACAATACTTATAATATAAACGATGAACGTATAACAATAGCTATGAAAAGCGGTGTATCTATCGATATATCGGAAATTGACAACCCTATTATTAGCCAGGCACTTGCCCAACCTGTACATAAGAACTACATTTGCTATATTCACCGTGAAAATCTGCCTAATATATAAGGCTTAATTTATATTTATTACAAAAAAGATCCAGAGCCACACATGCAGTTTACCGCAGTTCAAATAGCCACCCTTATAGCGGGACAAATAGAAGGCGACCCTGATGCAAAAGTGAGCCATGTTGCGAAAATTGAGGAAGCTGACGAGGGAGCATTGAGCTTTGTTGCCAACCCTAAGTATGAGGAGTTTCTGTACAGTACCAACGCATCTGTGCTAATAGTTAACGAATCGCTGGCAATAAACGGGAAAATAAAGCCAACCATTATTAAAGTAAAAGACGCCTATAGCAGCTTTGCTTATCTGTTGGAGAAATATAATGAGATTATGTCGGGCACGGGTAAAACCGGTATTGAAGAGCCGGCATATATCTCCAAAACCGCCAGGCTTGGCAGAGATGTATATGTAGGGGCATTTACGTATATAGGTGAGAATGTAACGATTGGTGATAGAGTGAAGATATATCCGGGCTGTTTTATAGGCGATAATGTAGTTATAAAAGAAGATTCGAAACTATTTGCCGGTGTAAAGGTTTACGACACATGCCAGCTTGGTAGCCGGGTGGTTGTACATTCGGGCACGGTAATAGGTGGCGATGGGTTTGGGTTTGCACCGCAAAAAGATGGCACCTACAAAAAAGTGCCCCAAATAGGCAATGTGGTAATAGAAGACGATGTAGAAATAGGTGCCAATACAACCATAGACCGTGCTACTATGGGCAGTACCTGTATACGCAAAGGAGTAAAGCTGGACAACCTGATACAGATTGCACATAATGTAGAAATTGGCGAAAACACTGTAATAGCAGCCCAAACAGGGGTATCGGGTAGCACAAAAGTTGGTAAAAATTGTATAATAGGTGGCCAGGTAGGTATGGTAGGCCACATAACAATAGCCGATGGTACGAGAATCAACGCACAGAGTGGACTATCTAAATCGGTAGTAACAAATAACTCGGCATTAACAGGCTCTCCTGCATTCGACTATAAAAGTTCGCTGAAAAGTCAGGCAATTTTTAGAAATTTGCCCGAACTTCAGCATCGCCTGTTCAAGTTGGAAGAGATGATTGAGGAATTGACCTCATTATTGAATAATCAAAATATTTCTGTCAGGAAGTGAGTGTAGATACAGTAACTAAAACCGATTTGAGAAAAAAGCAAGAAATGCCACAGCAGAGCCACGCCCAAAATCAACATACGCTAAAGGGTTCTGTAACCCTGCAAGGCGTAGGCCTGCATACAGGCGAAAAAGTTAACATGACACTGAAACCTGCTAACCCAGGTTTTGGTATTCGTTTTCAGCGCATTGACCTTCCTGAAAAGCCAATAGTGAAAGCTGATGTAGATTATGTAGTAGATACATCGCGCGGAACGACACTTGAATATAACGGCGCCCGCATAAGCACTGTAGAGCATACAC
>JAEZIL010000237.1 GCA_023436685.1 Bacteroidota bacterium
TACCAGCAGGCTGTGCCCGTTGCATAATATAGATGTTAGCAGTTTGTCTACCACATCATTTTGCCCCACTATTACTTGTGCTATTGCTGTTTTTAGGGTTTGATATTTTTCAGTAAGCGCCTTTGCCGCTTCAATATCACTTGCGTATGCCTGCATATTTCTGTGTGTATAAATATATACGGCTGCACATGGCAACCTTTTTACTTTGCAGAGGGAAGTTCTATTATTTTGTGGTAACAAACAAATGGGCAACTGCTATTTTATGAATGATATAACGCTTCGCGAGGCACAACAGAAAACCGATGAATGGATACGTACCGTTGGCGTGCGTTATTTTTCAGAGCTTACCAACCTGGGGATACTAATGGAAGAAACTGGCGAGCTGGCGCGTATCATGGTACGTAAGTATGGCGACCAATCATCGAAGGCAGGTGATATGGATAAAGAGCTGGCCGATGAAATGGCCGACGTGCTGTGGGTGTTGCTATGCCTTGCCAACCAAACAGGTATCGACCTGACAGATGCCCTACATAAGAACTTTGAAAAGAAAAATATACGCGATGCCCAACGGCACCGTAACAACGAAAAACTAACTTAATTTATTGACTGCTGCATAATAATATATCTACCAATTACACGCAATTGTCATACATCGCTAAACGGTTAATTTTTTTGTTTTTTTCGAAAAATCTTATTTATCTTTATTGCTCACTTTAAAAACCTTTATAAATATGAAGCGTATTTACTTATTAATGACTCTTGCTTTAGGTCTTACAACTGCTGCTAATGCACAGAGGAGCATCGACATGCAACTGATCTCTACTTACCCTACTGGCGGTCTTGTATTGGTTAGCACAGACGAAGATCCAGATGAGCAAACTAAAGCCTGGAGAGTTAACGACATTTCTTTTGAATTTAAGAACAATGGTCCGGATGATGTAGCTGTTGATGATACTGTTAAATTAGGTTTCGCTTTATTTGGCCAAATCATCAGCCTGAACGTAGCTGGTATTGGTGGTATTCCTGCTACTCAGTCTGGTTTCTGGGGTGTTGAAAATGTAGATTTCATCTATAATGCAGATAACATTACAGAATCTGGCGTAAGCAATGAAACAATTTGCGATTCACTGTGGGTTGTTGATGTTAACTCAAATGTAGTAGCAGATCCAGAAATCAACACATCTAACCGCAATTGCCAGTCAATAGCTTTCCATGCTTGGTTCCTGAATGTAGCTGATGTAAATAACACAAACGGTTTCAGCTTATTCCCTAACCCTGCTGCTACTAAACTGAACCTGGTTTCTACTTTCAACAATGCTAAAAACGCTACTGTTGTTATCCGTGATATCGTAGGTAAAACAGTTTTCACTCAAAACCTGGGTACTAACCTGAATGGCCAACAAAGCTTCGTTCTTGATATCAGCAACTTCGTTACAGGTATGTATGTTATCGACCTGAATGTTGATGGTAAAAGAATTACTAGGCAGATCCAAGTTCAAAAATAATTTGAACCACATATTCTTTAAGAAAGGCGGCTATATGCCGCCTTTTTCATTTTTGTGGCTTCATAATATGATATTATCATGATAATTATATAATGTGTTCTCCGTAGGTTTATTGTTCACTTTTAACCATTATTAATGAAAAAACTTTACTTATTAATTATCCTGGCTTTAGGCATCACTGCGGCTAAAGCCCAAACGCGCAGCGTAGATATGGCGCTCATTCTAACTTATCCAACTGGAGGTTTGGTAGTAGTATCTGAAAATGAAATTCCGGTAAAACAAGCTGAAGCATGGCAAAATAACGATGTTGGCATTGAATTAAAAAACCTTGGGCCTGATGATATATATCCGTCGGACTCTGCTATAGTTGGATTGCCTGACTATAATGAGTTTTTGCCTCTTAGCCTTTCTCCATTGTCATCTAATATTGAACCAACGGTCTCGATATATAAAGCGTGGGAAAAAATACCGCTCACATATGAACCAGCTAGTCTTACATCATCTCAAATTACGATTGCCCAGGCTTGTGATACCTTATGGATGGTAGATGCCAATGGGGATGTAATATTTGACCCGGACCTGAGCAACAATCATACTTGCAACAATATTACTTTCCATGGATGGTTCCTGGATGTTGCTGATGTAAACAGCACAAACGGTTTCAGCCTGTATCCTAACCCGGCTGCTACTACTCTGAACCTCGTTTCTACTTTCAACAATGCTAAAAATGCTACTGTTGTTATTCGCGATGTAGTTGGCAAAACAGTATTTACTCAAAACCTGGGTACTAACCTGAATGGCCGGCAAAGCTTCATTCTTGATATCAGCAACTTCGTTACAGGTATGTACGTTATCGACCTGAATGTTGATGGTAAACGAGTTACAAGGCAAATCCAGGTTCAAAAATAATTCGAACCATATAATTTTAAGAAAGGCGGCTATATGCCGCCTTTTCTTTTTGTAATTTTGCAGCAATGGTTTTCTCGTCTCAACTGATTGAAAATGCGGTAGAAGAATTTGCGAAACTTCCCGGCATTGGCAAAAAAACAGCCCTGCGCATGGTATTGCAAATATTGAAGATGGATAAGCAAAATGCTGATGCCTTTACCCATGCTATATCTACTATGAGGCATAATATTCAGTTTTGTATAGAGTGCCATAATGTATCGGATGGTGAGGTATGTAGTATTTGCAGTAACAAAGGCCGCAATCATGCCCAGATATGTGTAGTAGAAAACCTGCGCGACGTAATAGCTATTGAAAGCACGCAGCAGTACAATGGCCTTTATCACTTGCTGGGTGGTATCCTTTCTCCGCTCGATGGTATTGGCCCCGATCAGCTGAACATAGCTACTCTTCAGGAAAGGGTAAAAATAAAAGGTGTTGAAGAGATCATTATGGCATTAAGCCCTACCATTGAGGGTGATACTACGGTTTATTATATAGCCAAACAGTTATCGGGCCTGCCGGTCCGTATTACTACCATCGCCAGGGGTATTGCTTTTGGCGGAGAGCTGGAATATGCTGATGAAATGACATTAGCAAGATCTATTGCTAAAAGATTGCCTGTAGATAGTTATGTAAACATCAGGTCGTAATGCTGTTACCGGGACTTCTGCATTGTTTGTTGTTGCGGAAGCGTACGTACTTTCATTTCCCTGCCGTTAGATAATGTTCTTGTACTGGTATTGCCTGGTGCAGCATTATATTTACTATCAGCAGCCGTAGTTGCGCTACTGCTATTATCGGTTGATGTGCCTGCCGCACCTTTGGGTGAACATCCTATTACGCCTAATGAAAATACTGTTGTCGCTATTAGTATAAAAATTCTCATGTTCGAGTGTATAAGTACCAAAGATAAGCAATAAACTACGTTATAGATTTGCAGCATAGGATTTTCACAATACTTCAACAGTACCCCTGAACACATATGCTGCAGGCCCTTTTAGCACTACTTCCTCAGCTGTTGCAGCTTGTGTTTTATTGAACAATACAGACAGGTCTCCACCCGGAGTTTTAATGTTTATGTGATAATTGCCCGTTTCAAAACCAACCGAGGCTATAGCTGCGGCAGTTACACCCGTACCGCAGCTATATGTTTCATCTTCTACACCACGCTCATAGGTGCGCACCACAAGCTCGTTGCCAATACGCTGCACAAAATTTACATTAGTGCCGCCATTGCCAAACATAGGCAACTGCCTGATACGCCTGCCTTCATGAAACACATCGGTATTGGCTACATCGTTTACAAACTGCACAAAATGAGGTGAGCCGGTATCCAGTATATAGTTACCGTCTTGTGTGTTTATGCTGCTAACATTCTTCATGTGCAGGCTTACTATGCCTTGTTCATCAATAGTAGCGGTATGCGGCCCATCAGTAGCAATAAAATGTGCGCTATCCTGAACAATACCTAATTTTTTAGCAAAGGCAACTATGCACCTTCCTCCATTACCGCACATGGTGCTTTCGCCGCCGTCAGAGTTATAATATACCATTCTGAAATCATAACCATCAGTATGCTCCAGCAGCATAAGGCCATCTGCACCAATACCAAATCGCCTGTGGCATAGCTGTGATATGTGGCCTTTAGTAAGGCTGATATTGTTTTCCCTGTTATCCAGCAAAATGAAATCATTGCCGGTGCCATGGTATTTATAAAAATCCAGCTTCATTCTTTATCGGTATTGTAAGTATTGCGCCGCGCGCGAATTTGAACTTTGCATTTGAGAACCTGTAAACAGAATATTGCGCCATTGTGTATTGCGCACTTCGCCATTTACGGTTGTGTGCAGCAATATCATATCGCCTATAACATACGGCGGGCGGTAAAATAAAAATATACCCTGGCTACTTTGCTTGCCCGGTGCATTGTATTGCCATACTTCGTATGGAAGCGAGCCGGGTTCATTTAGTACTATCACGCGTTCATTAGGTTTGCCATATTTAAGATATATCTGTCCACGGTCGGTTTCGTAGCCACGCACACTGCTGCTGCCAAAAAGCTTGTTTACCTCTTTTACTTTATCGGTGTATTCCTGCCAGGCTTTACCGGGGTCTTCCGGGTTGCGGCTTTTAAAGAAGTTATACACGAAATATTGCATGTACGTTTGGTCGGGGCTTTCTAAAAAGCCCAGTATATTGTTATTCTCATTTGCACTGGCAATAGGCTGCAACATCTTTAGCACAGCGCGCAATTGCGCAACGTTAAACTTGCCTACAAATGTGGTAGAAAGATCAAAAACGTTTACCTTATGTATGGGGGCAAATACTGTATCTGCAGTGGTGTCTGCAACCTTGTTTTTAGGCGGGTTTGTATTGCTGCGTTGAAAAAAGAAGCTGTTGGCTGATACTTGTTCCTGGCTTTCATTCAGTAGTGCCACATTAAGATAATAGTTTCCTGAAGGCAGGGTAGTTATATCAAACATCCCGGTTAAAGGTATTACAGGAGCGGGCTTTATAGTATCGGTTGTTAGCAATCCGAATACAGGCTTATCCAACGGCTTCTTTGATATATAAGTGTTTTGTATAAGCAACCCTGTGTGCTTATCGGTTTGATATAATTCGGTATAGAACCTTAGGCTGGTGCGTTCATCACCCACAAAGTTTGCACTTAGCGGTATTTGCAGCCTGTCATTTTTTTGAAATATGCTTTGGGTTGTGGATGCATAAGTGGTATCTAGTAGTTGAAGACCACTGTAAAAAGGTGTTACGGGTACTGCTGCTATTGCAAAAGAATCTTTGTAGCTGTATACATTTCCCGGTTTCTTTTTGTCGGTAAATTCTATCAGCAGCTTTATTTTTCCGGTTGGTACGCTATATCTGTGCAGGTCCAATATAGTTTGGCTGGCTGCCACTGTGCTGCTTTTCGCTGCCGGTGTTTGCAAGGTAAAAGCATCACTCACAACTATACCGGTATCTGTACTCAAGGTAACACGTGTATCAACCATCCCCCACCACATGCTATCGGCATGCTGTTGCATTATTACTGTACGAGGGTCTATTTGCCAGTATATTTCTACGTATGGCTTATAAGTGCTACCGGCAGGCAAATAAAATACTGTATAGGTAGTAACAGCTTCAATAGCCCGGGCACTAAAACACGAAAACACCATCAAAAAGCAAACCCATATACAGCGTAGCAT
>JAEZIL010000304.1 GCA_023436685.1 Bacteroidota bacterium
ACTGAAAATCCTTGTGTCGGGGGTTCAATTCCCTCCCACACCACAAAAAGCCTTCAGGATATCCTGAAGGCTTTTTAAATGGTTCCAACTTTTCCACTAATCCATTATTACTAATTCTGCTTGATAAGTATGCAATAAAACTATCACTAGTAGCAATATCACTCCGAGAATTATACAAACAATATATTTTTTTCTTGAATTTACTTTTAAGCGTGGGAAAATGAGCAGTGGTATTATTATTGCTAAACTTCCGTATACATAGATATTTAAAAATTGGAAAATAAATAAGATATTAAATAGTAGATCTAATTTAGGATTCGAATTATTAAACCATTCACTTCTATATGCTGAAAATACAAGCAGCAATATTACATTAATAATAAAATAAACTGAGATTATTTTCAATGCTAATTTCATCGCATCAGTTTTGCTTGTTGAAATAAAGGACTCCAATAATGCACAGAATTGGCGCCCCAATGCGTAAGGTCGTATCTATAAAAAAAACAATTTACTATGTCATCCAATTAGAAGGGCAGCTTTGGTCATTCCTACAGCAGTACAAAATTTAATCCATCATGATTTACATAATTATACAATGAATATTTTGAGTCAACAAATTGCACACCGCCACCTGGGTAAACTAGTACTCGTCCTCCGTTAGGTATTTTAAATACCCATATTCCCATATTTAGACGTCGCAACACCATCTACAGAACTTCTAATGTACGCCCCAGGCTTTAGGATTGTAATTTGCCCATCTCCGTTAAGGTTTGGATTCTCCATTATGCTGTAACATTTTTCATATCTGAATTTGCAACTGTATAGTTATCCGGGAAGTTATATAGCTGTCCGCCACCAGATCCCGCATCAGCATAGTAGGTCATATCAGCATGATAAACATTCGGCTTACCATTCCAAAAATTTCTGTAATCACGATAAGCACTTACCCCACTTACAACGCCTCCTATAGCACCGCCGGCAACTCCGCCTATAGCCACTGATTTTAAGCCAGTCGTAATACCCTCGCCAAAATCATTTCCTTGTAACCAGGAATTGCCTGCACCATTAATGAACCCACTAGTGGCACCACCTGCTGCACCTGCGGCTGCTCCACCAACACCAATTGCACCACTAACAGCCCCTCCTACAGCGCCACCGGCTACACTTGCACCTACACCCACACCAAAAGCCCAATGAATTGTCCAAAACTACTGATATTGTCACGGTTCATATAAATATTAGCATAACCTGCTAATACAGCGCTAGAAGCAGTAATGGTGCTATATTACCACTTGGATCAGTAAACTTCAGTGGGTTATTGTTTACATAACTGTATTTATTATAGCGCTGAACCATTGTGTTATCTGCCACATATGGGTCGGCACTAAACATACGGCCCACCAGCGGGTCATAGAGCCTGCCATTCATGCCAATAATACTATGGTCGTAGGTACCATTCATCCATACATGCTCGTGCCCGGTATAGCCGTGATCTATCAGCCAGTTAGGCGTTACTGTTGGTGCAAAGTATTGCCAGTTAGATGGGTTGCGTGGCCTTCCCCATGCGTCAAAGCTTCTTTCTTCTACTATAGGGCTTGTTCCACCCACATTATCCAGCAGTTGCATTATGCTGCCCAGGTGGTTAGTTACAGTATGGTACACAGTGGGCGATTGCCCTGTAGACTCTTCATATAATCTTGGCACGAATTTGGAATACAAACTTGTAAAAAAAGACAGTATGTACACTAACACTAATGACTACTGGCCTAAAGACCCCACGAGGATAGACTTGAAAAACGAGGCCGAACTAAAATTCTGGGAAGAACGTTTTAAAACATCTGCTACTCATATTGTTGAAGCCGTACGCGAAGTTGGCCCAATCACCATAGCGGTAGATAATTATTTAAAGCAACAAATAGCAGCTTAGCCAACAACATTTCAATAACCACGAAAGCCTTCAATATGAAGGCTTTCGTTATCATGTGTCGGCAGCACTATCATAAAGAGCTGATGGGCAGTATAAATATGAAGTAAGTCTATCTTATTTTATTATCCAGCTCTTTAACCATTGCCGAATGGCGCCGCAGTATAGGCAAGCATTTTTTTATCAGCTCCTTCAAACGTTTGTCTTGAACCTTAGTCTCTGCCTGCTCAAAACTGCTAATATCTTTTTGATGCTCTTTTAGCATTAATTTCAGCCAGGCCTTATCCCAGGGAGTACCTATAGTATTATCCCTGTCCAAATCTGCCATATCTTCTTCACCTTTCCCTTCTGCCCCAGTAGGCACTGTATAATTTTTTCGCTGGCTATAGTCTTTTAGTTGTTTACCTATGCTCTTATGGTCGGCTATCATCTTTTTAGCATGTGCTTTCAGGTTAGCGTCGGTGCCTTTCTGTAAGGAGTGTTCCAATAGTTTTATTGCTTCGGCATTGCTGGTAATGGCATCTGCAACAAAAGCAGAATCATAATTTCCATTGTTTCCCAATACATCCTTTACATCTTCAATAGTCCCTTTCAGTGTCGGGTCAGCAGTATCAGTCAGTATACCTATATCTTGCTGGGTTTTATGCAGGTTTATACCTTGTGTAGTATCTTTCCCATCTTCACTTCCTTTGCCATTACTATTACAAGAAACTGATAGTGTAAACGTACAGCTCATTAGCAAACTATAAACTATGTGTTTTTTATGCATAACTAAATGGTAAAAGAGGGTGTTGGTGGTTGATAAACCATTACTTGATGACACTATTATAATGAAACATGTCCAGCAACAGTAAGGAAGACAATACAAACAATACTAATGCCGCAAATACAAAGTTTCCCCTTTTGCCAGGGTAAAGTGAGTTGTAGGCTACTCTAGAGTAGCGCATCATTTTTTTGCTCATGAATATCCAATTTAGTGTAGTGAACCATAATATTTCCGTGCCAAAGCGACATTAGCGAATTTACACTATACACTCCCAGTGGTATAGCTAATTGTAGCAGTAAAAAATCGTAGTTGTTTTTCTACAAATAAAATTATCAATTTCTACAAATATTGCTATTATCGTTAATAGCAAAAATAGATATCCGACAACTATATTTGTTAATTAAAAAAAATAAAAAATATACTTTAGCTAACAGCTTAGTCAATGAAATAGGCTGGCGTAAATATGTAGGTTAAACAGCTGAAAATGAATGTACTGAATCACCGCCCTCTTATTACTAAGTTAATAATACTACATGAGTTAACCAAAAATAGTTCCGGGTTTATGTTTCGTGGCATGCCTTTACCTATACCTTATCAGTGATAGCGCTAAATTGCAAACATTGAATTGAACAAATTCGCTTACGCTACTCACTTATCATCACCTGGGTCTACGGCCCATCTACATATTTATGTTATTTCTACAAATTAGTCTAGCCGGAGCTAGATTGATAGCCTATAAAAAATAATTGCTGCAAAGCAATTATGAATGATGCAAATACTAAACAAAAATGCTAAATACTATGGAACCAAATGAAAACAAAATGAATGGAAATCGTGAACAAATGACCGATAGTAATGAAGAAAGCCGTCGTAGCACACGTGGCTTCGCCTCAATGTCGCCTGAGCAGCAAAGGGCAATAGCCAGTAAAGGGGGTAAAGTTGCTCACCAGAAAGGTGTAGCGCACCAGTTCAATAGCGAAGAAGCCAGGGCAGCAGGCCGCAAAGGCGGGATGACTGTAAGTAGGGATACACAGCATATGGCACGTATAGGGCAAAAAGGTGGACAGTCGAGAAAAAGCCTGAGAGACAACACTAATAATTTATAACCCAAAAACCTTGGCACTAAACTATTATCTAAAAAAGCGTAGATGATGCCTGCTGTATAACCGCGTAGTGGCATTCATCTACAGCTTTTATGAACATTAAAAACTAACGTTATGAAAAAACTATCCTTTTTTGCTATGATATGCCTGATGGCCAGCTGCGGCAGTGGCGACACAGGCGAAGGGTACAACAGCACCGACAATACCAATCTAAACACCGGCGCCAATAACCAAATAAATAATACTACTCCTGCCGGCGACAGGGGCAATCCTGATTCTACAATCGGGGCTACAACCAACACCAAAGCACCGGATAGTAACGCTACTAATCCGAACATAAGATAATAGCTTGCAAGCATTACGTTTTTAGAGTAGTTTTCTTCGTAATGAAATGCCCCGGTTGTTTTGACCGGGGCATGCAAGTTTAATAACGCATTTACTTCTTCCGTCTATCAACAGGCTCTTGTTGCTTGTTCATCATTTCAGCAGCTTGCTGATCGGGTGTCATATTCATCATAGTAACCTGAACTTTATTTTTCAGGCCCGATATTACTTTGTCATCACCTCGCATCAGTGCATCATAACCATCCCTGGCCACATCAGCGGGGTCAGACATAGCGTCTTTATCCTGCACTATTTTAGAATCATTCATATCTGCTTTATTAAAAAAGTCAGTATCGGTCACACCGGGCAGCAATGCCGTTACAGTAACACCTTTATCTTTTACTTCATTCCTTATTGCTTCGGTAAACGATTGCACAAAAGCTTTAGTACCATGATATACGGCTTGCCATGGGCCGGGGGCTTTACTGGCTATAGAAGATACATTCAATATTTTACCACTGCCCCTGGCTACCATATCCTTCAGGAAGGCGTGTGTCAAAACCACTACCGATGATATATTCAACTGAATGATCTGAAGCTGGCGCCTAACATCTGTTTCTACAAATAAACCATATTGGCCCTGTGCTGCATCGTTTACCAGTATGTCTACAGTCAAGCCTTTTGCTTTTATCTCATCATAAAGTTCAAATCCGCTTTCAGGTTCAAAAAGATCTTTAGCTATTGTTGTTACTGTAACACCATGTGCAGCGCTCAGCATGGCCGCAGTTGATGCAAGCTCTTGCTGGTCTCTCGCCACTATTATAAGCTGGTAGCCATTTTCGGCAAATACCTTAGCTAGTTCCAGGCCTATACCACTGGTAGCGCCTGTTATTAATACTGTTTCTTTCATACGCCAAATAGTGTTTCGGTTATAGATTTTTCACTGTCATCCTCGCCCTCCTCCTCATCTTCATTATCAGCCAATGGGTTCACGTCCGATTCTGCTATGTCTGTAAGCAGCATATCTGTATCTTCTTCTTCCCATAGGGTTTTCTCCAGTATGCGCGCTACATCTTCCCTGTCCATTGTGCGTGCAAGCTGCACCAGGCTGCCATAGCTGGCAATTTCATAATGCTCTACTTTTTGCGCTGCTATTATCAATGCTGCATCGCGGGTCATGGTGCCTTCTTTTGTTTCTTTTATCATTGCTGTTGCTTCTTTGGTAAGGCCTTCCATTGCATCGCATTTTTTCGCTTCCGGCTCTTCACCCATTTTGGCAAACACTTTCTCAAGGCGTGCCGCATGCTTTTGTGTGGCAAATATGTGGTCCTCGAAAGCATCCTGCAGGTCTGGTGTGGTTGCCGCCTCCTGCATGGTGGTCAGTGCCCCTACCAGGTGCTGTTCGGCCCAATACATGTCTTTCAGCATATTGATGAACAGTTTCTCTAAACGAGAGCCGTGTTTTTCTTGACTGGCGTTGCCTGCTTGTGGGTTTTTCTTTACAGCTGTGGTTTTTGTTGCTATAGTACCTGTAGCAGCCGATCTTTTGGTTGCCGTTTTTTTTGTATGCGCTTGTTTAGCCATGGTAATTATTTTTTAAGAGTTATAAACAGTAATTACCGGCTGGCAGCCTTTAGGCACCAAACCGGTAACTTATTGTATGAACATATACCTATCTCGAGCTTCTGCCACCGCCACGGTTGCCGCCACGGCCCGATGAACCTCCACGTCCACGGCTTGAAGAGGAACCTCCACGGCTGGAACTGCTACCACCGCGACCCGATGAGCTGCCACGGCCTGAAGATGATCCACG
>JAEZIL010000010.1 GCA_023436685.1 Bacteroidota bacterium
CAACCTGTCGTTGGCATAAAAAGTATCGGTAAATGAATAGTTTTTCAACAGAAAGTAATTGAGCTGTGGAGCATCGTTAAAAGGATAGCAACCGTCAAGCGCATCGTAATCGTACAAAACAAATTCAGGCGTTTTGTGCAGGAAGAAATCGTAGTTGATTTTTTGCAGATATTCTGTGTTCGCCTGGAAAGTTTGGAAGCAAGGGCGCGGTGTATAGTTGAGCCTGTTCTGGATGAGGTATTCACTGTCCCAAGGGAATACATCAATACTATGCTTACCTATCTTTTGCAATACGCCAGGAGGCAGGTACCGCATATCCTGCTGATTTGTATAGTGGCTTTGATCGTAATACCTGAAGGCGTTCTTAAATTTATTTAAAACCTGTATGCGATCCCGGGCTGCGGCATATAACGGGCGGAAGCTATTGCCACATATATACGATACACAAATAATTACCAGGGCTATGCCCAAGTATGTTTGCTGAAATTTCTTTTCGGGCAACAGGAAACAACCATAAAGCAGAATGAAGGGAACGAAGAAGAAAAACTCATACATGTGCTGTGTATCGGCCCGGAGCAAAGCCTGCTTTTTTAATAGAAAGATGTACACGATATTGAGCATAGCAAAGAATAACAAGGCGTATTGTTCTGTACGGATGATGTGAACAACGTAAATAAGCATCAGAAATGCCAAACTATAAAACACCAGGTATACATTGCTTTGCATCTGCTCGTCGGTGGTATCCAGGTACATCAGGCTATTGTACCCTTTCATTACTTCAAAAGCACCCTTAATGTATGTTGGTATCGATACATTGAGCAACCATGCTACTATTATGGTAAATAGTAGTAATACAGTAAGCAATATTGCAGCACGTACTATTTTTATTTTTTTCATCAGCACCAGCAGGCATAAGTGCATCAGGAAAAATATCATAGCAAACAGGCCGGTGTTCAGTTTGATGTAAAACGATAATACAATGAGTAGGATAAGCGGAATGAAATAAATGTTGCGCGCATCAGTATATGATTTATACATCCAGTGAAAGATGAATGTTGTATATATCCATACAAGTCCACTGCCATAAAATGTTACCATAAATGCAGTAAGTACAATCAGGATGATAGCAGCAAGCACTTTATAATGCGCCCTGGCTAAAAAATCGCGAAAGAGAAAGAAGATATTGACAGAGGTAAAGACATCGATCAAAACAAATACCCAGCGCGAAATACCCCAACCTACACGAGTAGATACAAATGATAACGGGCCATAGGTGTAAACGACATCGTCTCCCCAGTTCAGGTGGTGTATCCACGCGAAATTAAGCGTAGCACGTGCGGAGGGGTCGAGGCCCAGCCAGGTTTCACCTTTGTTTACCAGGCTCATATAGTTAACAAATGGCTCATTAACCATGAATAAGGCTAGTAAAGCCGGCAGCACATAGAGCAGCCATTTAGAAGATACAGCAATGCGCTGATCTGATACAGTTTTTTCCATTGTTGTGTGTGTGTGAGGGAACAATGGATGCCAGCAAGGAGAAACGGGAAAACAAAAATATAAAAATCTAATAGAAGCTGTGCATTATTGAGAATAGCAGTTAACGTCGTAGCTTTATCGCATGCAATCACACGTCAGGCCCGGAGATGATCTGAACCCGCAGGAGCGCGAGTATGAGAACAGCATACGACCGCAAACGATAGAAGAATTTTCGGGACAGCCGCAACTTATTGAAAACCTCCGCATTTTTATAAAAGCAGCAAACCTCCGTGGCGAGGCACTGGATCATATATTATTTCATGGTCCCCCCGGCTTGGGTAAAACAACGCTATCGCGCATCGTGTCTAATGAACTGGGCGTAAGTATAAAAGAGACAAGCGGGCCTGTAATAGAAAAGCCGGCTGACCTTGCAGGGCTTCTAACAAGCCTCGAGCCAAGAGACGTATTGTTTATAGATGAGATACACAGATTGAGTACAGTAGTAGAAGAATACCTCTACGCGGCGATGGAAGATTTTAAAATAGACATAATGATAGATAGCGGCCCGGCAGCAAGGTCTATACAAATAAACCTGAACCCTTTTACACTGGTAGGTGCTACCACCCGTTCGGGCTTGCTGACAGCACCATTATTGAGCCGTTTTGGTATCAAGTCGCGGTTGGAGTATTACAATAAGGAAGTATTGCAACGCATTATTATGCGCGCATCAACTTTACTGAATGTGAAGGTAACATCGGACGCAGCAATGGAGATTGCAGGACGCAGCCGAGGTACACCGCGTATAGCAAATGGGTTGCTGCGCCGTATGCGAGATTTTGCCCAAGTGCTGGGCAACGGCGTGGTAGATATGAAAATTGTAGAGCATGGGCTTAAAGCGCTGAATGTAGATGAAAGCGGCCTGGACGATATGGACAATAAGATACTGGCCACACTGATAGATAAATTTAAAGGTGGGCCTACTGGCATCAATAATATTGCAACGGCTGTGGGTGAAGAGGCCGGCACTATAGAGGAAGTGTATGAACCCTTCCTGATACAGGAAGGCTATATAGTGCGCACGCCCAGAGGAAGGGAAGCCACAGAGAAAGCATATAAACACATAGGCCGGTCGAAACCCGGTACGGCACAACAGCTTTTTTAAAAACTGAATTTAAAGTTGCATGGCAGCAGATAGTAATATAGCTCCTATACTGGTAACCGGTGGCTGTGGTATGGTGGGCTCGCACATGGTAGATCATTATTTTGCACAGGGAGTAAAAATAGTAGCCACCTTTTGCGATACGCCAACTATAAACCTGGATGAAGTAAGACATAAGGCAGGGTATGTGTACTGTGA
>JAEZIL010000024.1 GCA_023436685.1 Bacteroidota bacterium
GGATATAAAGAATATTATCCGCCCTATATGGTGAATGAAGCCTCTGCTTATGGTACGGGCCAACTGCCCGATAAAGAAGGGCAAATGTACCATGCAACGGAAGATAACCTATTCCTGATACCTACGGCTGAAGTGCCGGTTACAAACCTCTACCGCGACACTATTACATCAGAAAACCAGCTGCCTGTTATGATGACCGCATATAGTCCTTGCTTCAGGCGCGAGGCAGGCTCTTACGGTAAAGATGTACGTGGCTTAAACCGTGTGCACCAGTTTGATAAAGTTGAAATAGTGCAATTGGTGCATCCCGATACAAGCTACGATGTGCAAGAACAAATGGTAGCGCATATTGAGCGCCTGTTGCAAACATTAGGCTTGCAATATCGTGTACTGAATCTTTGTGGTGGCGATATGAGTTTTGCATCTGCGCGAACATATGATCTGGAAGTATACAGCGCAGCACAGGAACGTTGGCTTGAGGTGAGTTCTGTATCTAATTTCGAAACCTTTCAGACCAATCGCCTCAAGGCACGCTATAAGGACAGTAACGGCAAAACTCAGTTGTTACACTCGCTAAACGGTAGTTCTTTAGCCTTACCTCGTATCATGGCATGCTTATTAGAGAATAATCAAACACCGGAAGGTATCAATATACCCGAGGTGTTGCGTCCATATTTTGGTGCAGGCATGATAAAATAATGCGGAAATGGTAATTTTATTACAGAAAAGTTATAAGTAATGATTCAAAGAAAACAAACCATCTGGCTTTTAATAGCTGCTATTCTTAATGCATTGCTGTTTTATTTCGATCTGTATCGGGTAGACGCGGTTAGCAACGGAGTTACTGTAACCGATCATTTGCGTATTAACGATCATTACCCTTCATTACTGGTAGCCATTGTTATTACTGTAGTGCCCATCATTGCAATGTTCATGTATAAAGCGCGCAGCAAGCAAAAGTCGCTGGTATTGGTAAGTATGGTGGCTACGATAGGTTTTATAGCTTTAGTGTTAATGCGTGTAAGCAATTACAACAATGGCACTTCTGCACCCGTTACCGGTACTTATTGGATAGGGTCTATATTGCCTGTACTCTCATTTATATTTCTGATACTTGCCTTTAGCGGTATACGCAAAGATGAAAAACTCATCAAATCGCTCGACAGGTTAAGATAAAAACATAAAGCCCCGCAATTTGCGGGGCTTTTACTTAGCATAAGTATTCTCTTTATTTCTTTTTACGCTTCATAGCTGCTTCTATCTCATCAGCAGTTATAGGTATGCCTGCAAACAGGTCAATATTACCATTTTTAGTTATCCAGATATTATTTTCTATTCGTATCCCCATCTGCTCTTCTTCAATATATATACCGGGCTCTACGGTAAGTAACATTCCTTCTTTCAGTGGCTCCATCCGTACACCCAGGTCGTGCACGTCTATACCCAGGTGGTGCGATACGCCATGGTAGAAGTACTTCCGATATGCAGGGTTGTCAGGATCCTGGTTTTTGATATCGGCCTTGTTTATCAGGCCAAGTTTCAGCAATTGCTTTTCGGTTTCTGTATTTACCTTGTTGGTGTATTCAACTATACTAATACCCGGTTTTAAAAGCTTTTTAGCAAAATTGTGTATATCCAAAACCGCAGTATACACCTCACGTTGGCGTTTAGTAAATTTACCGTTTACGGGTATGGTACGGGTCATATCTGCAGCATAGTTTCCATAGTATGCTCCAAAGTCCATCAGTATCAGCTCGCCGTCTTTACACTCCTGGTTGTTCTCTATATAGTGTAGCACGCGCGCCCTGTCGCCCGATGCTATAATACAATCATAAGCGTGGCGCTCGGCGCGGTTGCGTAAAAACTCGTGTGTTATTTCAGCCTCTATCTCATGTTCATACACGCCCGGTTGTATAAATTGCATTACCCTGCGGAAGGCTTTATCGGTAATTTCAATAGCTTTCTTTGTTACTTCGATCTCTTCTTTTGTTTTCACTCCCCTCAGGTCGCGCATAATGCGTGCTGCGCGCTCGTAATTGTGAAGTGGATAACGGCGCATGAAATCGCTCACAAACAGAAGGTCGGGGCGGAAAAGAGACGTATCAAGGCGGTCATTTTCATTTGTATCCAGGTACACATTGTCTGCATTATGCATCATTACCTGTAGCACAGCATCAAAACTATCGGTCCATTGTATATTCTTGATGCCCGATATTGCAGTGGCTTCATCTTTACGCAGTTTATGACCTTCCCATTTTTCCAGGTGCTCGTTAGGGCGCAACAGCACCAATACTTCACGGGCGCTTGTATCAGGATTATCGGGGTACAAAACTACCATCGATTTTTCCTGTACCACACCCGATAGCCAAACTACATCGGCATTAGGCCGGTAAGTATATACAGCATCGCCATTGGTAGGCATTACGGGGTTGCCGGGGAAAATAGCGATCGAATTAGGCCTCATTCTTTTTGCAAAACGCTGGCGGTTGTTTATATACAACGATGCAGGTATCGGTAAATATTTCATTTTTTAATAGTAAGAGTGGCGAAAGTTACGAACTAATAAAATACACGTAGTTGTGTATATAAAAATTACCCCTTATGGCGTTAGACGCAAAATACCGTGAAAACACTCTTTTTTTAATTCTATAGAGGCAATACTTTTAATACTAACTTATTCCTAACAAAAAATACAGAAGAACTATGTCTACTACAACAATTGGCGGTTACATCCCCATCCCAACAGCAAACGAATACATCCTTAAATTCATTTCAAACTATTTCAATACAGGGAAGATCCCCGCAAAATCATTTATTCTTGATGCAAAACTAATTTGCAGCTTTGTTAAAGACCACCCCGAAGCAATCAACCTTAAATTTATGTTGGCTGAAAATACCACCAGTGGCGAGCTTACCCTGGTGGTAGCCGGTGTTGATGCAAATGGCAATTATGTAACCAATGGTACTACCGTGCTGGATAATGCACACATGTGTCCACCTAATTGCCCTTCGGGTACTGCTGGTAACGATACAATATGAGCTGGATTATTAAAACCATTATTTACCAGTTAATATTACTGTTGACAGCTTTAATCGGCCTTATCCATTACAAAAAGATGGATAAGGCTTCCAAAGTTATTTTTGGCATTATCACTCTCACATTTTTTAGTGAGGCGATTGCGTTTGCCTCTGCAATTATTTATAAAAACAATCTGCTGATATATCACTTGTTTAATCCTATTCAATTCTATATTATATGCTATTATTTCAATGTTACAATTGATGGATTTAAGACAAATAATATTGGGATTTTTTTGGGTTGTGCTGGCTTAGTGTATAGTATTATTAATACACTATTCTTTCAAAACCCATTTAGTGAAATGAATACCAATTTTCTTATTCCTGAATCTATTTTAATAATTGCTATGTCTCTTTATTCTTTTTATGAGTTGCTGGCTAGCGATATATATGATGTGTATTCTAACACCAGATTTTGGTTTTCGGCATTTTTGCTAACATTCTGGAGCTTTACTTTTTGTTACTGGCTAATTGGGCCTACATTATATAAAACTTCCGGGAACACTTTGTGGTTAGATACTATGATATGGACAATTAATATTCTTTGCTATTCCGGATTTGCAATAGTGTTTCTATCTTTCAGGAAAATGAAGAAAGTTTGAACACCACCACTACCATAGCGGTATTTGTTTTCGGAACCCTCATTCTTACCCTGTTTGCTTTCTTCATGATCATGTATGTTGTGCTACAAAAAAGAAAGCAGTTTCAGCACAAGCTGGAAAAGCAAGAACTGGAACATACTTTTCAAAACGAATTGCTGCAAACACGGCTTGAAGTACAGGAGCAGTCGCTCAGATATTTTTCGGAAGAGATACAC
>JAEZIL010000031.1 GCA_023436685.1 Bacteroidota bacterium
CTTCAATACCGGCGAGCTTACCCTCTATGCCTTGTATTATTTCTTTCATATACCACATTTTTACAACAATCCTCTATAATTCTGTGCCAAGATTCATTTCAGCAATAAATATTATATTTGGTACATATACCCTATTATGCGCTATCTACTTTTATTACTCACCGTTTTCTTATCATTTTCGGCTTATGCACAAGTCGATACCTGTGATGTGCAGATAACAGCAGTAAGTGATACACCCTGCTCCAAAAGAACACTGCACCTGGCTGTCGACTCATTACCCAACACTACTTACACATGGGTAGGCCCCGGTGGATGGACTGCCAGCGGCGATACTGTTATGCGTGATAGCGTTCTATCTATTCATACCGGATACTATATTGTGACAGGTACACATGGAGCCTGCACATACAAGGATACTGTAAATGTATTTGTAAGAACAACACCTCCTGCTCCAACTGTTATAAGCCTAACTGATAGCATTTGTTCAGGAGATACGTTTTATGTGCAGGCAGCAGCCGGTGGTATTGAATACGATCAATGCTTCGGAGGCCCGAATAATTTCCTTCATTGCGATGCTTACTTTGATTTAACTATACCACATGTCACTACTGGCATGTCGGGCCAGTATTATACTTATGTAATTAGTGCCGGACGTTGCATTTCTGATACAACATATTTTAACGTGCATGTTGACTCTTGCACACTAAGCGTAAGTGATATCAACCCTGCTCAGCCCTTTATTCCATCGCTTCTCCAACCAGGCAACCCTGTTTTCAAACCCATCTTCGCAACAATACCGTCCAACTTTAAAATGCAGGTGTACGATATAAGCGGCAGGAAAATATTTGAAACCGGTGATGTAAACGGATGGAACAGAACCAGCTACCAGGGCATTTATTATTATATCGTTACCGCCGGTTGAAATATCTGCAAAGGGCGGGTCATGTTGCTATAAGTACCTAAATTTGCAACATGAGTTTAGATATCCAACATTTACAGCAGTCGCGTTTTGCCATAGTGGCTGTCGATACCGATGAAGAAGGCAACGAAGATGTGTACTCTGCTGAAGGTAAAGTAGTGCACAACGCCACCGACAATACGCTTAGTATATACCGCACCGATAACGGCGAAGAAGAACTAATATTTGTATTGACTGAAGAGGAATTTGACGAGATACAACAGGCCGACGACGAGCAAAAGAAAGAGCTGGAAGCAGAATACTTTATAGTAGTAGATATAGAAGACTAATAAACTTCTCTTACATAAATAAAAGCCCCTTACTTAAGGGGCTTTTATTTACCCTGTTTTCTTCGCTATTAGCCCTGCAGTATTTCACCAATGCTTGCTTACTTTGTAACAACAAAACAAACATCACTATGTCGTTTCAGGCTTATATAAAAAACATAAAAGAGAAAACAGGTAAAGGCCCCGAAGACTTTAAGAAGCTGGCTGAAAAGAAGGGTTTCCTGGAGAAAGGACAATTAAAAGCAGGTGTAAAAGCTACCGAGATCACCAACTGGCTAAAAGAAGAGTTTGAGCTGGGCCACGGCCATGCCATGGCTATTTACGCTCTATTCAAAGGTATAAAAGACGAAAACAGTAAATAACAAAAGCCCCTTGTAGAGAGGGGCTTTTCATTACGGTTACAAAACCAACTTACAAACCAACTTTATATATATCCTTCCTTTTAGTCTTTATATTCCAGTACAAGTTCCGTTCCAATTTTTATCCATCATTGTAAACTTGTTGTCATTCCTGTTTATTCTGTCTCTTCCATTTATTGTTATAGACCCGCACTTGATAGCTTTAGGTTGGTAAAAGAAATGTTAATTACCACACCGTGACAATAAGAGCTGCTATGGATTATTAATATCGCTTTGTAACAACAGTGCAGCACATACATTAGCCATCAGGAAGCGTTCCTCACCCTGGGTTTCTCCCAGGTACACCTTGCCGTTATCTATCAGCGATACCCCGGCTATTGTTTGCCCGTCTTTATTTACCACTTCGTAGCCAATGCTGCCAAAAGGCACGTTTACCACCTTCCCATTCTTCTTTTCCATTTTCCATACAGGTACTATCGTATAATATGTATCGTCGCGCAACACATATCCGGCAGCTTCGTTACGCCTCATCTGCGCGCCCGTATTATCAAGGAAAAGTTGCCATGGCAGCTCATCGCGCCGGGTGTATATAGCGGCAGAAAGGTTGTTTTGCTGCACATCGTTATACTCAAATATCGATACCAGTTGGCCGGGTATGCGATTAGGATGGCTGCCTATCATCAGGTCGTTATTAGTTACATTGCTGGTAGCAATCACATAGCTGGCATTTTGCTCATCTACCAGGCTAAAGTGTATCGATTGCCGCCCTTCCATATGCTCTACCCATATCTTTCCCGGGAAACCGGTTGCGGCTGTCCAGCTGCTTATGGGCGAGCGCTTAACCATAGCAGTTCGATAGTTGCCAAAGCTTAATTTTTGCTTTATCAGCCAGCCCATACGGCCTTTTACCACCAGCTCATCTGTTTGCTTATTGAGCGGCTCGCCAAATGCTAATTTAAAATTACCGGCATTTGCCGCCAGTGCTATTGCACTTAGTGCTATTGCAAGTATTACGCTTCTCATACCGTTTAGTATTGTTGTATACCTGTAATACGCTGCGCCGTACAGTTACCCCTATGCAGCAACAAGAAGTTTTCTTATTATTTTAAAATAAGTTTAAAATGACGTAATTTTGATATTAGATATGAGCCTAACACATGCTAACAGGCAACCACGAAAATGCTAACTTTTGCCCTATGCACAAAATGCGGCATTTAACCCTCAAATGCAGTACAGTACTGCATTTTCAACAAAATTGCTGCGAAAAAAATTTTTTTATGACAGAAAAGTTAGCAAAACTTAGCAACATATATAGATATACATATTTGACGCCTTGCACGATTTTTGTGCAATTAGTTCACCTAAAATACACCGGCTATGAATACTGAAGAGATCGTTTCTTACATAAAGCTAAAGCTAAAAAATACACAGGCTTCAGCTGCCCAACCCAATATAGGCCTGGTTGACCTGCTAACCGACCTGCGCACGCAAATAGCGATACCGGCTATTTTAAAATACAGGACGCCATACAGCTAATGGAAAAGAATGGTTTGGTAGCCAATAGAGAAAAGGGGGTGATCTTCTTTAATGAAGGCGTACTAATGTAAAGCAGCCAGTTTACATACATGGCTGCTTTTCATTGCATTATAATTATGCTTAACTAAGCGCTTAGTTTATATTGGTTGCCTCTGTAAGTATGGCCCAGTTCTATAAGCGATTGTTCTATATGCCTGCGTACAATGTTGCTACGGGTAAGCTGCATAGAAGCAGACAATAGAGTTGAAAGATCTGCAGCCAATGGGTTTGCTACTATTTTCCTTGCTTTGTTCAGTTTGAAGTATAGTGAGTTTCTCCTTTTCATAATTGTATATGTCTTTGATTATACAAAATATAAAACCATGCCAAGCTTCAAAACCCCTATACGAATTGAGATTATTTTATAAAACAAAACATTGTTGTGACACTACACGTAGATGTATGAGAGATATACAGAATACAAAATGGCAACGGGCGCCATATAAGCGCCCGTTGGTTGATATAATATTATGCTTGTTAGCAACAGTAATGTTGCTTCACTATAAGGATTACTTACCCGGCTCCTTTGTCTCTTCGTCTTTACCTTCCTTAGCATCTTTAAACTCTTTCATACCCTTGCCAATGCCTCTTGCCAGATCGGGTATTTTCTTTGCGCCAAACAGTAGTATTACTATTAGAATGATCCAAAGCCATTCGCCACCGCTAGGCATAGATATAAGCAGAGAAGGAGGCATGTTCAATAAAAGCATATTCACGTTTTTAATACTTGTAATAGCAGCGGTAAAAGCTGCACTGCAAAGGTACAACAACTTCTGCCATATAGATTATAATGTAACGCCTATTATTGGCTACCTGAATAAATTGTACCTCATGCCCAAAAATGCCCTGATACCCTGCAGCGATGCATAGTTATAGCTGGGATCGAAAGTATAACCGTTAGGATTATTGACAGGGTCATTGATATGTTTATCAAATGGGTCGAAAGGACGTAAAATAGGATCGGCAGGTACAAAGTTGAACAAGTTCTTCACACCGCCGTAAAACTCCAGGCCGCTCTTTCTTTTATAGGTAAGTTGTACGTTGGCAATACAATACCATGGCGAGTATTCGGGCCTATAGTCGTTAGGCAATACCGGCAAGCGCATTGGGCCATTTACTTTTCCCGTTACATCTACACTAAAGCCGTTCATAAATGTATAGGTGGCCACAAAATTGCCCGACCACTTAGGTGCATGCAATTGCTGTACACGCTGTAGTGTACCCTTATTATCTTGCATTTGGTACACATCCATATAAGTGGCACCCAATATCAGTTTTAAGGGGAAGTTAAAAACCCAATCAGTATTCAACGATAATCCTTTCGATATAGCATGGCCTCTTAAATTATCATAGATTATCTTATTGGGGTCACTATCAAAATCGCCAACTATTTTATTTGTGAAGTAAGAATAAAACATCGTAGCGTCGAGCCCTATATAAAATGCATCAGCAGGTATCTTAAGCACATAGTTAAGGTTAGCGTTATATGACTGTTCAGGGTGCAACTCTTCGGCTATTATTACCTCGCGCGCACCGGTAAGCGCCGCATGGTCTTCTGTAAAAAGGTTAACTACCCTGAAACCTGTACCAAAGCTGGCCCGCAAGGTGTTGTTAGTATTGGGTGCAAACTTATAGGCAATACGAGGAGAGTGTACACTTCCATGATTTGTATTGTAATCGTAACGGTAGCCACCTAGTAACTTATGCTTGGGAGAAATGGTCCACTCCTCCTGTATAAATGCTCCGGGTAGCAAAGTGATAGCTTCAGCATTGCTACTACCATCGGGTGTAGCCGTAGCGGGTGTATTATCGTCATACACTGTATATCGCAACGATATGCCTAACAATACATTGTGCCTACTGCGCAAGGTTTTGTCCCAATATGTTTGCGTAAACCCAACCTGTTGGGTTGCCATATAAGGAGTAGTACCATACCATGAATCCTGGTTATGCCAGTTGTAAGAGAATTGAGTATATATTTTCTCACTAAAAGGTAGTTGATACAGGCCAATAAGCTCAGCACGCTTTGTGTAGATGCTTTCACCATATATACTATCTGAGCCACGGTGTTGCCTGGCCCAGTTCATTTGCCCACCCCATCGGTCTTCATATACATAACGCAAGCCCAGATTGGCTACTCTATCGTGTTTTCGCGTAAGGCTCCATTTATTAAATACCGAAACGCGATTTTGAAGTGTGAGATCGGTGAAATTATCTTTATTATTATCTATTGGGTTCTGATAATTGAAATAATTGATACCTAATAGGCTTGTCGCCTTACCGGTACTTATTTTCATCGATGCGTCTGCACTCACCTCGCCCCAGCTCGTAGCAAAAATATCGGCACTAATAACGGGTGCACGTGTAGGATTTTTAGTTATCACATTGATGATGCCCCCCATTGCTTCGGACCCATATAACGAGGAGGCGGGGCCTTTCACAACCTCAATCCGTTCAACCATGCTATTGGGTATGCCACTTAAACCGTAAACTGTAGACAATGCACTTACAATAGGCATCCCATCTATCAGTATCATAGTATATGGGCCCTCCATACCATTGATATGAATATCGCCCGTGTTGCACACATTACAATTTAACTGCGGTTGTACCCCGTTCACCATACCTACGGCCTCAAATAAGCTGGGTGTAGGGTTCTTCTGAAAAAATTTTGGAGTAATTATCTCAACAGGTATCGGGCTTTCGGTACGGCTTATCTCCTTCATAGTTCCTGTAACAACAACTTCGTCTAACGATGTATTTCGTTCTTTCTTTAAGTAAATGTGGAGTATAACAGGTGTATCGGCAGCTATATGCACCCTATGATTCTGGAGTTTGTACCCTAAAGCACTAACAGATATTTGATAGCTCCCGGCAGGTATTCTATCAATATGAAACATACCATCAGTATCCGTGATTGATCCCTTACCCAATTCTGCAATCCCTATTGTTGCTATTTCAATCATCGAACCGTCTGCATCTCTTACTGTCCCTCTTAAGCTACCATATTGAGCAAGTAACGGCATTACATAAAATAAAAAGACTATCGTAAGCACCCAGACTCTCATAAAAATTATTGAGTTTCGGCAAACCTACATATTTATCACACAATAAAAAACATTTTTTTTAGATTACTCTAAAAATAATCTAGAAGCCATAATAAAACCGGCTCAATGCCGGCTTATTTAAATATTATCTTGCAGTTTTCCAGGGTCGGGTTCCTGCAGGTTAACTCTTTTTGCGGACGCTTTTCGTAAACGCATATTCAACAGCTCTACACCAAATGAAAAAGCCATAGCGAAATAAACATATCCTTTGGGTATGTGCTGATGATGTAAGGGCTCAAGCCCTTCAAAAAACAATGTAAACCCAACCATAACCAGGAAAGACAGCGCCAGCATTTTTAACGTAGGGTGCTGGTGTATGAAGGATGCGATCTTGCCACTAAATACAAACATTATGACCATGGCTATGATTACAGCCACGATCATAACCTCTACATGACGTGCCAGCCCAACTGCCGTAATCATACTATCGAACGAGAATACAAGGTCGATCAATATTATTTGCCCTACAGCATTGCCAAAACTAATACGAGCCTTTTGTATAGCATTGTCTTCCAGCTCTTCCTGGTCGCCTTCAAGCTTGTGATGAATTTCTTTAACAGTTTTCCATATAAGGAACAGCCCACCCGCTAACATTACCAGATTACCCAGCTCGAAGGTGTACCCGGCAATAGGTATTTTAAGTGGATTTCGTACCAGCCAACCCAAACATAATAACAGCAGAACCCTTACTGCAATGCCAGTAAACATCCATATTCGTCTTGCTTTCGGCTGCTGTGCAGGTTGCAACCTGCCCATTACTATCGATACAAATATTACATTGTCGATACCTAATACTATTTCTAATAACGACAATGTTATTAAACTTATCAACGCATCCAGCGTAAACAGATCCGCCATTTTCTATGATGATTTTAAAATGCCTTTGCAAATATTAGCAGCAATAGCCGGTCCTTCATAAATAAACCCTGTATATACCTGCACCAGTACTGCACCAGCTTCTAGCTTTTCCAGCGCATCTGCTGCTGTAAAAATACCCCCTACAGCTATTATAGGAATCTGGCCATTGCTATGCTTATGTATATAACGTATTACCTCAGTTGCACGTTGTTTTACCGGTAAACCGCTTAAACCACCCGCACCTATTTTTTCCACTTCACCTGCATTGGTCTTCAAACCTTCGCGGCTAATGGTGGTATTAGTTGCTACTAAACCCTGTATACCCGTTTCCTTAACTATACTGATGATATCATCTAGCTGCTCGTTGGTAAGATCGGGTGCAATTTTAAGCAACAAGGGTTTAGGTGAACCCATTTCCTTATTCAATACCATAAGCTTGTTGAGTATGTCCATTAAAGGCCCTTTATCTTGCAGGGCACGTAAGCCTGGCGTATTAGGGCTGCTTACATTAACTACAAAATAGTCCACATCATTATACAGATCTTTAAAGCCGGCTACATAATCGTCTATGGCCTTATCATTAGGCGTATCCTTATTCTTCCCAATGTTACCCCCTATTATCAGTTGCTCTTTGCGATGCCTTAAGCGTGCCGCTGCTGCGCTTGAACCTTTATTATTAAAGCCCATGCGGTTGATAAGGCCTTTATCTTTGGGTAAACGAAACGACCTGGGCTTAGGATTACCAGGCTGAGGGCGCGGAGTGACGGTACCAATCTCTATAAAGCCAAACCCCAGGCACGCCAGGGCATCAGTATACCTGGCATCTTTATCAAAACCTGCTGCCAACCCCACAGGGTTAGGAAACCTTATACCCCACAACTCGCGCTCCAGCTTTGAATGTTTTACGGTGAACTGAGATCTTAGCCACTGGCGCAGCATTGGAATTGAATAAGCAAATTTCAGCCTTTTCATGGCAAAATTATGTGCTTCTTCAGGCTGCATTGTAAACAGCACCTTGCGTATTAAACCGTACATAGCGGGGCAAAGATACACTTGGCTATTATATCTTTTTTAACAATTTAACCTGAACAGCCAAGCCCTTGAAGGCTTATCTTAGCATAGAATATGTCGCGATATATTTGTCTGATAAACATGCTATTACTATGCATGGTATGCCCTATTGCCTATGCCCAAAGCATACAGGGACAAATATTGGATGCCAATGATGGCAAGCCTCTTGATGATGTATTTGTTCAGAATTTATACAGCGATGCTTCAACAACCACCGATAACGAGGGACGGTTTACCATAGAGGTAACTAAAGGACAGTTAGTAGAATTCAGGAAAGAAGGGTTCCGGATATTGCGTGTGCGTATTCCGCAAGGCAATTTACCGGCCTTTTTTAAAGTTGTATTAGAGGAGCATGTTATTCAGCCTACAGATATTGCAGGTGCGTCGCCCGACTATCGTTCAGATAGCTTGAAGTACTATCGCATGTACAAGAAAGAATTAGATTTTCCACAAATGAAGGGGCTTGATGCCATACAACATCCGTTTTGGGCACTAAGCAAACAAAATCAGCAAATATGGGCATTCCAGAAAGAGTATATCTGGTACCAAAAGCAAAAGTATATAGACTATAACTTTAATGAAAAGGTTATTGAAAACCTTACAGGCCTGAAAGGCGATAGTGCTATGCAGTATATGCAGATGTTCAGGCCTACATACGAGATGCTGCGCAGTATGAGTGAGTACAACTTCTACAATTATGTAAAACGTACCGTTGCGCTGTATAGAGAGCGAGGAATAAGGGCAAGAATGGGCAGAAGCCGGTCAACCCATTAGCGTTTGAAAAATGAAATCTGGCTTTTCATAGCTTCATAAAACTCTTCGGCTGTTTTATATAAACTAAGCTGGTTAGATACGCTATATATTTCATTCTTAATATTAAAATACGCAATTGCTTTCTCCGGGTTTTCAATAAAATGCAACCCGTGGCTTTCGGTATAGCCATCAAAAACCATCTGTATCCCATTCAGCTCAAAACAAACTTTTCCATATTTATCATATATATTAAACGTCATCCTTACACTGTTATAGCTACCGCTTTCAAAAATCAGGCTTGCTAAAAATGCAATCAGTATTGTGCATATGTAGTTAACTGAAAAGTTCAATACTTATTGTTGATAGTCAACCCAATGTGATGCAACTTGATGTACGTATAGTATTTATTAAACGAGTGTGAACTTCAAGTAAACGTAGAACTATATGGACATAACTCATGTCAAATCTTCACCTGCATTGTCTTCATCTGCCATACTTATATCTTCTTTAGTGGCAGAGGCAGTGCCAATGGCTGTACTCATATACTTGTTTATAATCTCATAAGCTACCATTGCTACATTCTGCTTTATATTGGTTGCTGATATACCTTGCTGAAGGGGAAAATCGATGTTGTAGGTTAACAACAATTGGAACACATTTTCGCCAAAATTATCTAATGCTATATCTACCGGTTTCTTTACATGGTTTTGTTTCGGTATCTCCTGTTTTAATTCTGCAATCATTTGCTGCAGGTCTATATGGCTGATACCGTATTTAATGGGTATGGATACCTTAATGCGGGTAGCTGTGCGGTATGTAAGGTTCTCCAGGTTTTCATTCACCAGTTTTTTATTGGGTATTATAAATGTTGAGCCGTCACCACTACGTAGCCTGGTGCTTCTAAAACCAATCCGCTCTACCACACCTTCTATACTGCCTAGTTTTATACTATCAGAAGCACGAAAAGGTTTGTCGGTTAAAATAGTAAACGCCGCGAAAAAATTTTCAACACTTTCTTTAGCAGCCAATGCAATGGCAACACCACCAATACCTAACCCTGTAATAAGTGCAGGTATATTAACATGAAACACCGAGCCCAATGTCCAGAAGACACCTATCGTCCACAGCAACAGTTTGGCTATCTCTTTAATGAGCGGCAATAATTGCTGCCGTTCTCGGTTGTCTTCTTCAATTGCCTTATCGGTTTGTACATAGTATATAAAGTCTAAAACACGCGAAAGCAATGAAGTAGAAAACAATATAACAAGGAACAAAAAGATATGGTCTGTTACGTCGCTAATGCGAATAGAGAATCCGGCTTGTTTACCTTCGTGGGATTTAAATACAAAATGGTTAAGCAGTATCCCTAATTGATTAACTGCTACGTAGAATAGCACCGTTTGTATTAATTGCTCTAGTGGCTGGTGTATAAGCTCCCTGAATTTTGCTCCATTCTGCTTATCGGTAAAACGGTTAGTAACACCAGCTATAATCCTGGCAAGCAAGAGGGTTATAGGTCGCTTCAGCAATAATGTAGCTATAATAATACCTACACACCACACCAGGCTGGTAATACTTTCGCCACCTAGCCGGGTTTCCATATGTCCCCAATTCATTTGCAAAATGAAGTGCCGCATATTATACTATCAACCTAAACTGAAACATTAAAATCGCGTAGTGCATCGTTAAGGCTTGTTTTTAAATCGGTAGATGCCTTGCGCTGCCCTATTATTAATGCACAGCTCACCTGGTATTCACCAGCGGGAAATTTCTTGGTATAACTACCGG